>DATIOS010000337.1:0-2364 GCA_035472915.1 Thermoanaerobaculia bacterium | reverse complement strand
TGACCTTCACGTCCGAGACTCCGGGCAGGGCGCGCAGCACCCTCTGCACCTCCTCCCGCACCTTCTCGCCCGCCGCCGGATTGTGCGTCGCCATTTGCAGGTCCACCGCCACGGAGCCGGCGACCGCCTTCACCTGGTGTACGAAGCCGAAGGAGACGATGTCCCGGCTCATTCCCGGGAACTTCACCGCCTTCAGGGCGTCCCACACCTTGGATTCGAATTCGTCTTCCATCTTTAGGAGATCCTTCCTCGCGTTGAGCAAGAAATCGTACCACAGCGGTCCTGTTTACTTGATCCCTTGTCTAACCGGTTCCCTCTCCTGCCGCTTCCACCGGCAGCTCCAGGCCCGCCAGGCCCGCCACCTGGCGCCGCACCTCGTCCATGAGCTCGCGCTTTCGCCGCAGGCCGTAGTCCGCCGGTTGGATGGGGGCGCCATAGGAAACCACGGCGGTTCCGGGGTTGATGCGCAGCCCGCCTCGCAACCGGATGGCCCGCGTCCCCCGAATCCCGACGGGGACGATGGGCAGCCCGCTCTTCAGGGCCAGCAGGAAACCGCCGCGTTGAAAGGGCAGGAGGGTGTCCGTCAGCGCGCGAGTGCCCTCGGGAAACATGGCGACGGAGGTACCCGCGCGCAGCCGCTCCGCTGCCGAGGCAAAGGTCTGGCGGGCCGAGCTGCGGTCCGTCCGGTCAACCGGAATGAAGCCGCCGGCCCACAGGCCCCAACCGAAGATGGGGATCTGGAAGAGGCCCCGCTTGGCCATCATCCTGACCTGCCCGGGGCAGGTGGCGAGCAGCACCGGGATGTCGTAGAGGCTCTGGTGATTGGAGAGGAAGATGTAGCTGCGGCCAGGCTCCAACGCCGGATCGTAGGTTGCCTCGACCCGCACCATGCTCGCCGCCAGGAGCCCGTTGGACCATATGCGCATGATTGCGAACATCCAGCTCCCGCGGGGCGGGATCCAAGAGACGGCGATGCCGAGGAGGGAAAGGATGAAGGTGGCGATCACCAGATAGAGATTGCCGGTGACGGTGGCGAGAATGGGCTGCCATGCGGCGGGGATGGCTCGTGGGGAATCGCTCAATAAGCTCTCCGGTCGGCCCAATTCTCTATCGCTCCGGGCGCCTGCGTCCAGCCTGCTAGAATCCACCGCCGTGGCAATGACCAGCCCCTTCGTTCGCCGTTTCCGCCTGCTCGGCCTGTTGCGCGGCAGCCTGGTGGCCGGAGCGTTGTACGACCTCGCTTTCGCCGTCTTGATGGTGGCGGCTCCACAGCTACCGGCACGGATCTTGAACTTGCCGCTGCCACCCCTGCCGGAGGGGAGGTTCTATCTGTGGATCATGGCCACCCTGCTGCTGATGCTCGCCGTCCTCTACCTCGCCGCGGCCTTCGACCCGCGCCGCTACAGCGCGGTCATCGCGGTGGCCATCGGCGGCCGGGCCGTTGGAGCGGCAGCTTTCGCCATCGCGGCGCTCACCGGCTCCGGCCTCGGAGGTCTTCTGCTGCTGGCGGCTGCGGACCTGGGCTTCAGCGTCCTCTACGCCGTCTCCTGGTGGCCCATCCGCTCGTGAAAGCCCGGGACATCGCGGCGCAAACCGGGGCCCTGGGCCTGCTCACCGGGCAAGCGTTTCTCGCCATGATCGCACCCCCGTATGAGATCCGGCAGTGGGTGCGCCAGATGGACCAGATCGGCGTCCGTTCGCTGGGCGTCGCGGCGATCACCACCCTTTTCACCGGTATGGTCCTCGCTCTGCAGACGGCCCTCTCGCTGCCAGCCTTGGGAGTCAAATACTACATCGGCACCGTGGTCTCGAAATCGTTGGTGCGAGAGCTGGGGCCGGTGCTCACCGCGCTGATCGTGGGCGGACGCATCGGCTCGGGAATGACGGCCGAGATCGGCACCATGAAGGTCACCGAGCAGATCGACGCCCTGCGCGCCATGGCCGCCGATCCGGTGAAGAAGCTGGTGGTCCCCAAGCTGGTGGCGACCCTGGTCATGCTGCCGGCCCTCACCATCCTGGGCGACGCTCTCGGCATTCTCGGCGGCCTGATCGTCGCCACCTTCACCCTCGACCTGGCTCCCGGGCTCTACACCAACGACGTCCTCCATACCTTGAGGTTCGCGGACCTGTTCAGCGGCATCGGCAAGTCGTTTTTCTTCGCTTACTTCATCACCATCATCGGCTGCTACAATGGCCTCAACACCACCGGCGGCGCCGACGGCGTCGGCCGGGCGACCACCAACACGGTGGTGCTCGCCTCCATTCTCGTCCTGGTCTCGGATTTCTTCCTCACCAAGCTCTTCTTCCTGTTGCCCTGAGACGAGAAGCCGACATGGCCGAGGCACTCTTCGAAATTCGCGGCTT
>DATIOS010000336.1:0-1806 GCA_035472915.1 Thermoanaerobaculia bacterium | reverse complement strand
CATCGCTTAACGCACTGAAAACAAGAGGGTTGGTCGGCACTACACGCACTTTTCGAAAACCTGACCCTGTCGGCTCAAACACTTAACCCCGCCGTCAGCCTCAAAAGTCGGCTCAGCGACGAGGCAACTGCGGAAGTTGGGTTAGTGCAGGCGATTCAGAAAACCGCAGCGGGGGAGTCCCAGGGGAAGGGTGTCCACAGACCTCTACATCCGTCGCAAGAAACCGACGCTGTGCGCCGCTTCAGGGTCGCGGCTGTACCGAGGTAATCTAGAGGACTATGAAGACTATCTTTTCGACTCTCGTGCTGAGTCTTGTCTGCTCCGGCGTTGCGGCTGCCGCGCAAGCTCCGCCGCCGGCGCCCCGCCCTGCCGAGGCGGTTGAGCAGCCGCGCGGTAAGCTGGTCGAGCGGATTGCCTGCGCCGGCCATCCCGAGCAGACCTACGCCCTCTATCTGCCCAAGGGTTACACGCCGGAACACCCCTGGCCGATCCTCTATGCGTTTGACGCCAGCTCGGATGGCCGGCGGGTGGCCGAGCTGTTCCAAAGCGCGGCGGAGAAGTATGGCTGGATCGTCGTCAGCTCGTGGAACACGGCGAGCGACGGTCCCATGGAGCCCAACTTCAAAGCGATGAGCGCGCTGTGGGCCGACACCCACGCCCGCTTCGCGATCGACGACTCTCGCGTCTACGCTGCCGGTCACTCCGGCACCGTTCGCTTCGCCTGCATTCTCGCCCTCTCCGCTCCGGGGACGATCAGCGGCATCATCGGGGCCGGCGCCGGCTTTCCCTTCGGAACGCCGCCGAAGAAGGGCAATCCGTTCATCTTCTTCGGCACCGTCGGGGACCGTGATTTCAATTACTACGAGATGAACGATCTCGACGCGTCGCTGACCGCCGTGGCGGTTCCGCACCGCATCGAGCACTTTGCCGGCATCCACGACTGGCCGCCGGCCGAGCTCGCCACCCAGGCGGTCGCGTGGATGGAGATGCAGGCGATCCGAGCCGGCAAACGGCCGAAGGACGCCGCGTTCGTCGAAGAGCAGTGGGCCGCTGACCGAGCGCGGGCGCAAGCTCTCGCTACAACGCACCCGGCTGACGCCTGGCACACCTGGAAAGCCATGGCCGCCGACTACGCCGGTTTGCACGACCTCGCCGAGGCCAAGCGGGAAGCCTCGAGCCTCGCCGCTTCGCCGGCTTGCCAGAAGGAGCTGCGCCAGCGGGAGGAGCGGGACCGCCGCGACAAGAAGATCCTCGCCGATGGGCCGGCCATCCTGGCGCAGGCCAATCCGGGCAACGATCCGGTGACGGTGGCTCAGATCACCGCCCAGCTCAAGATTCCCGAGCTCAAGGCGCGCTCGGCTTCGGCCGACCCCGAGGAGAGCCTTTCCGCCAAGCGCATCCTCAACACCTACCTCGGCCAAACGAGGTTCTACCTGCCGCAGATGTACCGCGAGCGCAAAGAATACGACCGCGCCATCTTCGTGCTCTCGGTCGGCGCGGAGATCGTGCCGGATGATCCCTGGACCTGGGTGGAGATCGCCCGCTTTCACGTTCTCAAAGGGAAGCCGGGATACAAGAAGGCGCTGGAGGCATTGCACAAGGCTGCGGACAAGGGGCTCGCCGACGCCAAACCCTTGACCGAGGGAGAGAGCTTCGCCGCCCTGCGCCAGGAGGAAGAGTTTCGCCAGATCCTTGCCCAGGTGGAGAGGCGGCACTGATCTGGTCGCGCAATCGGAGAATCCTGAAAGCCCTCTTGACACCTACACGAGTGGGACTTAGACTTGTCTCCTACGAGAGTAGGAGCCT
>DATIOS010000335.1:0-2228 GCA_035472915.1 Thermoanaerobaculia bacterium | reverse complement strand
CAGGCGCACCTGGCGCAGCTCGGACTTCTTGTCGGCCGTCTCGGTGAGCACATAGACCGTCTGGCCCTGCTGCTTGCCTCCTCTTCGTCCACCCGCGAGGGCACCTCCCAGTCCTTGGCTTCCAGCATTGGCGGCAGCGCTCTCGAAGGAGGGCCGGCCGGCAATATTGTCGCCGCCTGGCGCTCCCGGCCTTCCGCCTCCGGGCGTCGATCCGCCAGCGAAGTCGCCGCGTCGGTGTCCCCGCCAGCGCTCGGCTCCCGGCGTCTGTTCCCCCTGGGCCTGCTGCGGTCCTGGGGTCGCCGAGCCTCGGGCTCCCATTGCACCGGGAGTCGTCTGCGCCTGTGCCTGCTCGGCGGGCGAGGATGAGGACGACGGCTGGCCCGGCGAGCCCTGGCCCTGCGCCGCACGCTGACCCCGGGCCGGCGTCTGCTGGCCTTCCGCCGTCTCCGGCCGGAAGCGCAAGGCGGCGTTCGGCACGCGCAGCACGTCGCGGACCGTGGCGACCTCGATGGTGACGTTGGCCGTCATGCTCGGGCGCAGCTTACCCTCGGGGTTCGGCACCTCGATCATCACCGGATAGGTGATGACGTTCTGGGTGACCGTCGCGTTCAGGCGCACCTGCGAAATCTGGCCGCGGAACTCCTGTTCGGGATAGGCGTCGACCGTGAAGCGCGCCGGCTCGCCGGCCTTGATCTGCCCGATGTCGGACTGGTCGACGTCGGCCTGCACCTGCATCTTGGTGAGGTCCTTGGCGATGGTGAACAGGGTGGGCGCCGAGAACGAGGCCGCCACCGTCTGGCCGATGTCGTAGGCTCGGGCCACGACCTGCCCGTCGATGGGCGAGTAGATCTTGGTGTAGCCAAGGTTGGTCTCCGCCTGCCGGAGCGCCGCCTTCGACTGGTCGAGCCCGGCGCGGGCGCCGTCGAAGGCCGCCTTGGCGGCGTCGAGGTCGGACTGGGCGATCAAGCCGGCGTCGAACAGCCGCTTCTGGCGGTTGAAAGTAATCTGGGTGTTGGCCACGTCGACCTGCGCCTTGGTCACGTCGGCGCGCCGCTGATCCACGGTTTGCTGAAATGGCGTGGGATCGAGCTCAGCCAGCAGCTGACCCTGCTTGACCTGACTATTGAAGTCGGCGTAGAGCTTCGAGATGATGCCCGAAACCTGGCTGCCGACCTGAACCGTGACGACCGCCGAGAGCGTGCCGGTGGCGTTGACGGTCATGCTGACGTTGCCGCGGCCGATGGCCTCGGTCCGATAGTGGTCGCCGTCCCCGCCCTTGCCCCGGCGGAGGAAAAACAGGACGACCAGCACTGCCGCGACCACTACGATGGCGGCGATGAGCCAGCGCCTCTGCTTGTGGTTGTTTTCCAGTGGGTCCATAGTCCTCACAACACGCGCGCCGGACAGAGATTCCCGTCGTAGGCACAGCTCCCCTTTGCCTGGCCGGCACCGTTGCCGCCGGGCCAGAAACAGCATAGCCCACAGGTTCCGCCCTCACCGAGCCCCCGGAGAGTAAATTTACATCTGGCGGGCGTGGCTGACCCGGAGCCCGCCGGGGACTGACCTCCGGAGGAAGATCCGACTCGCTCTCCCCACCTGCGAGCACCGTCCATTCTGTGGGGGCATCTTCGGACGCGCCGGAGGCGCCGGACCAACACCAAGCTCTCCTGTAGGAGGACCGTGCCATGAAGAAGACGAATCTCAAGCTCAAGCTTCACCGCGAGACCCTGCGTGCGCTCACCTCGACCGAGGTCACCCGCGTCGAGGGCGCCGCCACGGGAACCATCCCCTGTAGTGTCCAAACCTGCGCCACCGAGTGCCACCACGTCACCTGCCACGGAACGACCTGCTAGAGCGCGCCTGCTTTCGGGCTCCGGCCGATCGCATCGCCGGAGCCTCGCCTCCCGGGAGTCGGATACGCTATTGGTGAGGAGGCGTCATGGAGATCCAACGCATCGAGCCCTTCCTGGACTACTTCGAACGCGTGCACGAGCGGACGCGGCGGGTGATCCTCTGCGTACCTCCCGAGCGCCTGGAGTGGACATATAAGGAGGGGGCCTTCACCTTCGGCGACTTGAGCCGCCATCTCGCCGCCATCGAGCGCCACATGTTCGCCGAGAACGCTCGGTGCCGGCCCAGCCGCTATCCTGGCCACGGGCGGGAGCTGGCGGACGGCTGGGACGCGGTGCTCGCCTACTACGACCAACAGCATCGCGACTCGGTGGAGA
>DATIOS010000334.1:0-3153 GCA_035472915.1 Thermoanaerobaculia bacterium | reverse complement strand
CCACCATGCGCCGGCTGGCCGACCTCACCGAGAGCTGGGGAGGCGAGATCCGGCTCACCCGGCGGCAGAACTTCATCCTCAGCGATATCCCCGAGGCGCGGGTCGAAGAGGTGGTGCGCGAGGTCAGCAGCCTGGGCTTTCCCCTCCGGAGCACGGGCCTGAGGGGGGCCGCCATCGCGTGCACAGGCGATCCCTTCTGCAACTTCACGGTGGCTGAAACCAAGGGGAAGCTCAACGAGATCGTCGAGCACCTGGAGCGGGTGTTTGGCGACCGGGCGGCGGGCCTTCGCCTCAACCTGGACGGTTGCCCTCACGCCTGCGCCCACCACTGGATCGGCGACGTCGGACTGCAGGGAACGACCCTGCGCGAGCGCGGTCCCAACGGCGAGCGGCTCGAGGGCTACGACCTCTTCCTGCGCGGCGGCCTGGGGCGCGACGCGGCCATCGGCCGGCCGGTGCTCCAGAGGGTGCCGGGAGATGAGGTTCACCTGGTGATCGAAAGGCTTTTCAGCGCCTATCTGGACGGCCGCGGGAAAGGCGAGCGCATTCAACAGTTTTTCACCCGCCACGCCGACGAGGATCTCATCGCTCTCGGCGCAGGTATGAAGTCAACCGCGGCGGTGCCCATCGAAGCTTGAAAGGAAGACGACGATGTTCGAAAGAGCGACCGCGATCAAGATCGACAGCCGGGATCTATTGGACGAGTTCGAGGCCGGGCAGCTTGCGGTGGAGATGGACGACGCCACGCCGCAGGAGCTGATCGGCTGGGCTCTCGAACGGTGGGGATCTCAGGTCGCCCTGTGTACGAGCTTCCAGGCCGAGGGCATGGCCATCCTCGACATGGCGTGGCGAATCGACCCAACGGTGCGGCTGTTCACCGTCGACACCGGCCGCCTCCATCAGGAGACCTACGACGTCATGGAGGAAGTGCGGCAGCGCTACGGCATCGAGGTCGAGGTCTACTTTCCCGACGCCCGGCAGGTGGAGGGAATGGTCCGGCGCTACGGCCCCAACCTCTTCCAGAAGAGCGTCGAAGCCCGGCTGCACTGCTGCAGCGTGCGCAAGGTGGAGCCCATCCGCGGCGTGCTCGAGGGGCTGGACGCCTGGATCACCGGCCTGCGCCGCGATCAGTGGGCCAGCCGGTCCAACATTCGCAAGGTGGAGATCGACCATGATCACGGCGGCCTCGCCAAGATCAATCCACTGGCGGACTGGACTCTCGACGAGGTGAAGGAATACAACGAGGCCCACGAGGTCCCCGTCCATCCCCTTTACGCCAAGGGTTTCACCAGTATCGGGTGCGCCCCCTGCACCCGGGAAACGAAGGCGGGGGAGGACCCACGGGCCGGCCGCTGGTGGTGGGAGAAGAACGCGCCCAAGGAGTGCGGCATTCATTGCCCCATCGAGACGGGCGCCTTCGAGCACGAGCATGATGCGCTGGTGCAAATTCGGCCCGCTGGGCTTCGGGCGTTGCCGTGACGCTGGATGCCGCGCAACGAGACGTGCTCGGGGAGGAGTTGGCGACGCTGGCGGCTTCGCTCCATGACCCGGCGTCTCGGGCTCCCTATGAAGAGCTTGCCGCCGCCGTAGTGACCGGTGAAGTGGAGGAAGAGCACCTGCGGCGGCTGGAAGGAATTCTGGAGATGACACTCCAGACCGGACGCGTCCGCCGCGTTCACGGCGCTCAAAGCGAGCAGGCTCTGCTGCGGCTCTTCCACCAGACGCCGCGGGGCGCCGCCGCCCGGCGGGCCACCCAGGCCGTCAACGACGCCCTCGCCACGCTGGCGGGGCAAACCCTCGAAGGAATGCTGTTCACCGTCCAGGGCCCCGGGGTCTTCCGCCTGGGAATCTCGACGGAATTCTGCCGTCTGACGCTGGAAATCGACCGCCACGGCGTGACCGTGGAGAGCCTGGAGGTCTAAGTCCATGCAGCACTACCCGGTCTACCTCAGTCTCAAGGGACGTCACTGCTTCGTGCTCGGCGGCTGCACGACGGCGGAAGAGAAGGTGCGGGGCTTGCTGGCGGGGGAAGCGAAGGTGACGGTGATCTCCCCGGAGGTCACTCCCGGAATCGGCGAGCTCGCGATGCGTGGGCAGCTCGACCTCATCGACCGGCGCTATCGCCGAGGGGATCTACGCACGGCATTTCTCGTCCTCGTGGTGAGCCAGCCGTCCACGGTGACCGACAGCGTGTGGGAGGAGACCCGGGGGCGAAACGTCCTCGTCAACACCCTGGACGACGTGCCCCACTGCGACTTCATCGCTCCGGCGATCGTCCGCCGCGGCGATCTCGCCGTCGCCATCTCCACGGGTGGCAAGGCCCCGGCGCTCGCCGTGCGCCTGCGCCAGCGCTTGGAGGCCGAATTGGGAGAGGAGCACGCCCGATTCCTGGAGCTGGCTGGGGACCTGCGCGTTCCCCTCGCCCGGCGCTGGCCGGACTTCGAGACCCGGCGCACCCTCTGGTATCGGCTCATCGACTCCGACGTCCTTCACCTGCTGCGGCGGGGGCACGAGTCGGCGGCACTATCCCGCATTGAGGAGATCTTCGGGGTGGCGCCCGAAACCTCCGGGATGATAGCCGGCGTGGAAAGGCAAGTTTAGGCGGCATGAGCAGCCGGGGGATTGTCTATCTGGTGGGCGCTGGCCCAGGCGATCCACGGCTGATCACGGTGTTGGGACTCGACTGTCTGCGGCGGGCGGAAGTCGTAATCTACGACCGGTTGATCTCGGAAGCCCTGCTCGCCGAAGCGCCCCCTGAGGCGGAGCGAATCTTCGTCGGTAAAGCCCCGGGCGAGCATTCCTGCCGGCAGGAGGAGATCAACCGCCTGCTGGTGCAGCACGGCAAGGCGGGACGGGTCGTCGTCCGCCTCAAAGGCGGCGATCCTTTCGTCTTCGGCCGCGGCGCGGAGGAGGCGCTGGCCTGCGCGGAGGCAGGCGTGCCCTGGGAGGTAATCCCAGGCATTTCAAGCGCCCTCGCCGTGCCGGCGCGGGCTGGAATCCCCGTCACCCACCGCGAGCTGGCAGCGGGTTTCGCGGTGGTGACGGGCCACTGCGCCGAGGGAGACCGGCAGGACTGGGACGCCCTCGCCCGCGTCGAGACCCTCGTCATCCTCATGGGCCTCGCCCGCCTCCCCGAAATCGCCGCCGCGCTCC
>DATIOS010000333.1:0-2605 GCA_035472915.1 Thermoanaerobaculia bacterium | reverse complement strand
CCGGCGGCGACGGCGTCCGCCTCGGAAGCGGCTACGATCCCAACCGGAATCTTGTCCGGACCTTTCTCGCGAAAGGCGAGGCCCAGGGCCACGGCGAGGAGCACCGGGAAGAAAAAGACCCAGAAGAGCGCCTCGGGCTCGCGAACGAACTCCTTCGCCCGTGAGACCGTCAGCTCGACGAGAGGGTGATAGCGCTTGTCATCGCTCATCTCGTCAGTCCTCTCGCAGGGCGCGGCCGGTTTTGTAGACGAAAAGGTCTTCGAGCGTCGCGCGGTGAGTCGAGAGATTCACCAGCTTGGCTCCCGAGCGCTCGACCAGGGCGAGGAGGCGAGGCACGGTCTCGGCGAGGGAGCCGACGGGCAGCGACCAGTTGGGTCCACGCCGATGGGGCTCGATGACGCCGGGAAGAGTTTGCAGGCTCGCTTCGTCCATCTCCGGTTCGGAGGAAAACTCGATGACATTGGCCGCGTGAAGCGAGCTGATGAGCTCCGCCGGCGTACCCAGGGCGATCACTTTGCCGTGATCGACGATGGCCACCCGCTCGCACAAGCGCTCGGCTTCGTCCATGTAGTGCGTGGTGAGCAGCACCGTGCCGCCACCGGCGCGGAAGTCCATGACGTGCTGCCAGAGCTGGAGGCGGCTCTGGGGGTCGAGGCCGGTGGTGGGCTCGTCGAGAAACAGCACCTCGGGATCTCCCACCAGGGCGCAGGCCACGGCCAGGCGCTGCTTCTGGCCGCCCGAGAGCTTTCCCACGCGGGCGTTGCGTTTTTCGTCCAGGGAGAGGCTGGTGAGCACGGCTTCCGGATCCCGTCCGCGCCGGTAGAACGAGCGGAAGAGACGCACGGTCTCGGCCACCGTCAGCTTCTCGTTGAGCTGGGTTTCCTGGAGGGAGATGCCGAGTCGTTCGCGCAGCTCGCGCCCGTTGCGCCGCCAGGACGAGCCGAGAATCTCCACCTCGCCGGCGTCCGGCTCGGTGAGGCCTTCGAGGATCTCGATCGTCGTCGTCTTGCCGGCGCCGTTGGGTCCCAGGAGACCGAAGCACTCGCCGCGGCGCACCTCGAGGTCGAGGCCGTTGACGGCTACCACGTCGGCGTAGCGCTTCACCAATCCCGTACAGCGGACGGCGGTGTCGAATTTTTCAGAGCTCATGGCTGGTAGAATCGATTGGCCGGGTCGTGGGCGGGATCGCTAGTATACCTGCCTGGTCCGGAGAAGGAGCAGGGTCCTGGATGAGCCCCGAAGGCGCTCCCAGATCGAACGTGGTGGACCTCCGGCGCTGGCGGGAGGAGCGAGACCGCCGCGTGCGCGCCGCGGCCGGCGAGGCCGAGGACGCGGACCGGCCGCGGGCGGAACGTTTCCGCGCCGCGCTCGATCGCCGGCTCCACCCCTTGCCAATCTTCTCGGGCATCTCGGCTCTGGTCCTCACGCTCGGTTTATGGGGCGGGCCGAAAGATCCGGCGCTCTGGGAGCCGGCGATCTTCTGGTTCATTTTCTTCTTGCATGTCGCCCTGCACGAGACGGGGCACCTGCTGGCCGTGCGCGCCATGCGCTACACCCCGCAGCGATGGGTCGCCGGGCCTCTGCTCGGCGAGTGGGAGGCGGGCAGGCGCCGGGTGACGGCGAACCGCGATTGGCGTTTCCTCTTTAGCGGCAACGTCTGGTTCTTTTCGGCCCGCCGCACTCGGGCTCGCGACCTTGTCGTCCACCTCGCGGGACCGCTGGCGAATCTCCTCACGCTGGGCACCGTCCTCGCTGTCCATCGTCTGCTGGGCGGGCCGGCGCTGCTCGGGATTTACGTTCGGGCCAACGCGGTCTGCGCCGGCGCCGTGCTGCTCACCACCCTCCTGCCATTGCCACGCACCCGCGAAGGCTACGCCACCGACGGCCGGCAGATCCTGGACCTGCTGCGAGGCCGGCGGATCGCCTAGCAGGCTCGCGGCGGGATAGAATCCGGCCGGTCCATTTTCCTGGAGGGTGCCCGATGAGCCTGCTCGCTTACAGAGTGATCCACATCTTCAGCATGATGCTGATGTTTACCGCCCTCGGCGGCCTGCTTCTCGCTTCGCAGGCCAAGGTGCAGACCGACGCGAGCCGCAAGATGGCTGGGATGCTGCATGGCATCGCGCTCATCCTGATTCTCGTCTCGGGCTTTGGAGCGCTCGCCAAGCTGGGCCTCTCGAACCCGGGGATCTGGCCCACCTGGCTGTGGCTCAAGGTCCTGATCTGGCTCGTCTTCGGCGGCATCATCGTGCTCATCCGCCGCGCCCCGCGCTTCGCTCCGATCCTGTGGTGGGCACTGCCGATTCTCGGCGCAGTCGCGGCCTACCTGGCTCTTTCCAACGTCAGGAATTGAGCGCCGTGCCGCTCACTTCACCTTGAACTCAAATCCCCGGCTGATCGAGCCCACGATGGTGGCCGTCTGGCCATTCTCGATGGGCACCGCCTCGTGGACGGACCACGCCGGGATCGTGTCGCCGGGTTGAACGGACCGCACGAAGGCAATGTAGAGGTTCGCGCCATTTTCCCCTTCCGCGGGGATCAGCCGGCCGCGGCCGTGCGAGGCGACGTCCGCCACTCCCGCGGCGATGGCCGCCTGTTCTGGACC
>DATIOS010000332.1:0-16436 GCA_035472915.1 Thermoanaerobaculia bacterium | reverse complement strand
TCCTTCATCACAGCCTATAACCAGATCCGCCAATCCTCTCCGAGGTAAAACCACCGACTGGAGAGCCGGATGCGGGAGATCCGCACGTCCGGTTCGGAGGGAGGGGGGGCCGGGTACTCAACCGGTCCTCCCTACCCCTATGAAGTCTGCCGCCCTCCGGGCTGGTCTCGTTGCCTTTGAGTCGCGACTCTGCGCTTGTGCGGTATGTCTTTGGCCTTGGATCACGGCCTGGGTGACTAGCGACTACGAAGGATCTCTGCTCGGAGCAGCGGCTCCCGGAACCTCTCGTTGCCCTCTTCTCGGAACCAAGACCTGAACACAAGAGGAACTTTCCCCTTCGGGTTCACCCTCCGCAGGCCAACAAAGCGAGCCCGGAGGGCGGCAGACCCGTAGCCCAGGGCGCGAGCCCTGGGTACCGGATGATCCACCCAAATTTTTCGCGCCCTGCCAAGGGCGCCTTTTTCTACCTCGGCGACCGCGGGTCAGCAGAAGCCCGGATGCTGGCAGGAGATGGCGGTGGGACAACGGCAGGTGTTGACCGTGGAGATCGGGAAGGCGCCTCCCTGGGCCAATGCCGCGTCCGACGTCTCGAGATTTCGCAGGGTTTCCTTGGCCAGGACGATTTTCTTGGGCTGTTTCTTCATGTCGGATTCTCCTGGGGGGCTTGCTCGCCTCGGCCCAATGCCGGAAGGAGCAGCCCCTAAGGGAAAGGTGCCGGCCAGGAAGGCTCCTGGGACGTGAGGACAGATCTTTTACAGCTCAGACCGACAGAAGCTCGTACACGGTGGGACCCCGACAGTCTCAGCCCTTCACTCCACCGGTCGCGCTCCCTGCCCATACAGGGCTTCGTAGTGCGGTACTCCCACGCGGACGAGGTGGATGCGTTTTTCACGCCGCATGCGGCGCAGGACGTCCCCCGCGGTCCGGCTGTCGATGGGCCGGTGAAGCCGGTTGCCAAAACGTTTGTTGGCCTCCTCGACGACGTCGGAGCCGCCGAAAGGCTCGCCGCCGAAAACCTGGCTCTCGACGACGGCGCGGATCATCCGGCTGACCATGAGACGGCCCCAACCGGACTCGATGTCGAGGGATATGGAGGAGGGAGGCTCCACCGCGGGCTGAGTGGCGAGGCCTACCGCCGTCGCCGCGGCGGTCCGGAAGGTCTCCAGGTTTGCGTTCACCTTCTCGAGCTCGGCTTCGTGCAGCTCCCGCTGCTCGCGGTGGTGCGTCTCCTTCTGGGCGTGGAAGACCTGCTGCTCCCGATGCACAGCGGCCCGTGCCTCCAGCTTGGCCAGGACTCTTGCGACGGACATCTCCGAGCTCATGATTTCTCTCCTCCCAGGGACCGTAACGCTTTCACGACGCGGTATTCGGCCTTCCTTTTACCGCGAAGGATGTTCTCCATGCGGCGATTGGCGTACAACTTGCGGTGAATGATGTTTCCGTCGCGAGAATAACACGCCCCACCCTGTAGCGGAGAGGGCACTTTGCGGCATTGAGTGCTACCAACATCGCAAAAAGAGTGTGTAATGGCTGAATGGACACGCTCGTCGTGACGATGGACGCGCTTTTTGCGGCGATTGACCGACATATTGCGAGAAAAGAAAGTCTCTTCGCGGGGAAAGGGGAAGTATTTACCGCGAAAGATGGACTCATTTTAAGAATGGCTAATCACATTGCGGTAAAGATTAGGGGCTTCTCGATATCGAGAGGGGTCTTTGCGGTGATGACAGGGGATCATGCGACGATGAGAGGACACAATACCGCAAAGAGACTGTCTTTTGCGGCAATGAGAGTGCATCAGGCGACGATGGGTACACTCAATGCCGCGATGGGAGCTCTCATTGCCGCGAGCCGTGGGCGGAGATCATGGCGGGTGATGAGGGTCTTCGCAGGGAAGGACGCTGACTCTGAATCGAGGAAATGATTTGGCGCTTCCGATCATCTTGAGTCGCAGAGAGGTTCCATCCCCAAAACTCTCGATCCAGGAGATCCAAGCATGCGTTTCCGTCCGCTGAACACCCGCTCCCATGGGTCCCAACGCGCCGTTTGCCAACTCGCCTTGGTTACAGGTCTGCTCGTCGCCTCCCCGGCTTTGCTGCGCGCCGAGCCTCAGGCAGCGCAGAGCTCCCCGCGGATGATCGACGTGGGTGGGCTCAAGCTCCGGGCACAGATCGCCGGGCAGGCACAGGCAGGCAAGCCTGCCGTCGTGTTCGTTGGCGGGCTCGGAGACAGTCTCGAGATCTGGAAACCCGTACAGCCGGCGATCGCCGATCTCGCTCAGACCGTCACCTATGACCGTGCGGGTCTCGGACAGTCCGAGCCGGACAATGCAGCACCAACGCCTCGGCATGTGGCGGCACAGCTGCACGCTCTTCTCCAGAACGCCGGGATCAAACCACCTTATGTGCTCGTGGGACACTCCCTGGGCGGACCGTACGTCCGCATGTACGCCGGCCTGTATCCGAGCGAGGTGGCGGGGCTGGTCTTCGTCGATCCCAAGGACTTCACCCCGACCCGCGCCGAGCAGGTGGCAGTCTGGACGGAGCTCGGCCCCGGCGAGGCAGGCCTGAACGCCCAGGAGAAAGCGATGGAGCAGCAATTTGCAAGCGCGGCTCCGGCCGTCCATGCCGAGGCCGAGGTCGCATTGCAACTGGATAGGAGCGGTTGGGAGGACTTCCGTTCCTTACCTTCCTTTCCTGACGTCCCGGTCGTCATCCTCATGGCAGGCAAGATCGACCTGCCGCCTCCCGTCAAGGCCATCATGGGAAAACATCGCGTCCTGAGTCTTCTCCGGCTGGCGGCGCAGGTTCCGGACGGGACGCTCGTCGCCACGACCCGCAGCGGCCACTACATCCATTCCTCCGAGCCGGAGCTGGTCGTCTGGGCGATCCGGAGGGCGCTCAATCTCTCCCACTGACGGCCGGAAGAGGAGGGACTCCCGGGCGATTGTGTTAGACTTGATCGCTACTTGAGAGCCGATTCCTCATCCAACTTCTAGATCACGTCCATGGCCGTCGCCGTCGTTCGTAAGAAGAGCCAGAGCCCCGAGCGGCCGACCCTCTCTCCGGAGAAGGGGAGCGAGATCCTCGGCATCATCCTGCTGGCGGCCGGGATCTTCCTGGTCCTCAGCCTGGGGACTCATCATCCACAGGACCCCAGCCTGCTGCACCGGGTGCCGGAGGAGGGGGCTCACGCCCACAACTGGATCGGCGCCGTGGGCGCTCACATCTCTGCCCTGGCATTCGGCTTCTTCGGCCTCACCTGTCTTCTCATCCCCCTGTTTCTGCTGACGGCTGGCTGGCGGCGGCTGCGCCGCCGGGGAGCGCCGAAGGTGGTGGGGCGGGGTTTTGGCGCCCTGCTCCTGCTGGCCTCGGTGCCGGCGCTGCTGCACATCGGCTTCGGCCGCATCAACTGGCTCGACGGCTCGGTGGCGGCGGGCGGCGCCTTCGGCGTCCTGCTGACGGAGCTTTTGGAATCGCGGCTCGACCTCGCCGGCTCCCTGGTGGTGCTGGGGCTCGGGGTGGCCTGCGGCCTGGCCCTGGTGGTGCAGTCGACGCTGGGCGACCTCCTCGCCTCGTGGCGCGACCGTCTGCGGCAGATCTGGCAGAGCTGGATCCTGTCCCGCGAGCGCCGCCGGGAGCGCCGCGAGAAGGAGCGCAACCGCCGCCGGGTGATCACCAAGCATCTTCAGCGGGTGGCCGAGGAGAAGCAGAAGAACGCGCCGCCGCCGCCGGAATCCCACCGGCCGTCGATGGCGGCTGCCGGCGTCTCGGTGGGAGCGCCGCCGCCGGACCGTCTCGACCTTCCCCTGCGGCCCCGGGTGACGGAGAGAAAGGGCGAGGCTGACTTCGGCATCCGCCGGGTGAGCGCGCCGGAGCTTCCCCAGGGACCCCGCGAGCTCGACGAGGACTTCCCGTTCGCTCCCGCTCCGTCGAAATCGACAGAGCCGGGAGCCGCTCTCCCCTCCCTGGGGTCGGTCTATGTGACACCGCCTCCCCGGGCTCGGTCGGCCGTTCCCGCGGCGGTGCCGCAAAAGGATCTGCCGTTCGTGGGCGAGATCGCCCCGGGCACGCTGCCGCCGGTCAATCTGTTGCAGATGAGCGACGGCCGGAGCGTTCAGGATCAGGCCGCGCTGATGCGGCTGGGCGAGACGATCCGCAGCCGTTGCGCCGAGTTCGGCGTCGAGGGGACGATCGAGGCCATCAATCCCGGCCCGGTGATCACCGTCTACGAGCTCCAGCCGGCTCCCGGGGTCAAGGTGAGCCAGGTGGTCAATCTCCAGGACGACCTCGCGCTTGCGCTGCGTGCCGAGTCGGTGCGCATCGACCGCATGTCCGGCCGCTCGACGCTGGGCATCGAGGTGCCCAACAAGGAGCGCAGCATCATCCGGCTCGGCACGCTGCTGGCCGACGAGCGGTTCAAGAAGTCGCCCTCGGTGCTCACCATGGCGCTGGGCACGGACATCTACGGCGAGCCCTACTACGCCGACCTCGCCACCATGCCTCATCTGCTGGTGGCCGGTGCCACGGGCGCGGGCAAGAGCGTGGGCCTGCAGAGCATGATCACCTCGATCCTCTACAAGGCGACCCGCGACGAGGTGCAGTTCATCTTCATCGATCCCAAGCGGATCGAGCTCGGCGTCTACGCCGACATTCCGCATCTCAAGTGCGAGGTGGTGGTGGATCCCAAGAAGGCGGCCAACGCCCTGCGCTGGGCGGTGGCCGAGATGGAGCGCCGCTACCGGCTGCTGGCCGAGGTGCACGTGCGTTCGATCGCCTTCTACAATCGGGCGATCTCCGATCCGGAGACGCAGAAGCGCCTGTCGCTCTCCGAGGGCGGCGACGGGCTGTTCACGGCGGCGGATCTGAAGCCGCTGCCCTACTACGTGGTGGTGATCGACGAGCTTGCCGACCTGATGATGGAGGCCTCGGCGGACGTCGAGACCTCGATCGCCCGCCTGGCGCAGATGGCCCGCGCCGTGGGCATCCACCTTATCGTGGCCACCCAGCGGCCGTCGGTCGACGTGCTCACCGGCACCATCAAGGCCAATTTCCCGTGCCGCATCTCCTTCGCCACGGCGAGCCGGCACGACTCGCGCACCATCCTCGATCAGGTGGGGTCCGAGAAGCTCCTGGGCAAGGGCGACATGTTGATGATGCCGCCCGGCTCGTCGCGCGTCATGCGACTCCACGGCGCCTACATGTCCGAGCAGGAGACGGCGGCGCTCATCCGCTGGCTCAAGAAGCTCGGCAAGCCGGAGCTCGATCCCGAGGTGCTCAGATCGCAGGAAGGGGAGAGCGGTCCTGGGGGCGGCGGCGACAACGACGACGACCTTTATGACGAAGCCGCCCGCCTGGTGGTGGCCGAGCGCCAGGCCTCCGCCAGCTTCCTCCAGCGCCGCATGCGCGTCGGCTTCTCCCGCGCCGCCCGCCTCATCGACATGATGGAGCGCGACGGTCTACTGGGTCCCGCCCAGGGCAGCAAGCCGCGCGAGGTGCTGGTGCCGTCGACGTACTTCGAAGAGGTGGATGTGGCGCGGATGGAGGAGTAGCCCCTCATCACCCCGACCCTCTTCTCCCAGCCTCCCCCCCACCTGACGGGAGAAGAGGGAGAACAGCCCACCTGCCACGCTGGTCGCAGAACGCGTTGACTCCTTCTCAGAGGTTCCCCCGCCCAAGACCCTCACCCCTGCCCCTCTCCCGCCCCCGCCCAACCCCCCACACCGGGAGAGGGGAACGCGGTTGGAGCGGTCTTGCTTTTCTCCCTCTTCTCCCGGTGTGGGGGGTTGGGTGGGGGCGGGAGAAGAGGGCCGGGGTGATGAGGGTCTTGGGGTGGGGGCGCCCCCTACTTCAGGACGGCACTTCCGACGACTCTTCGCCCCCCACGCCGCCCTCCAGTCCCAAGTAGCGCTCGACCGCTACGCCCACCCGGCCCTGGAAGCGCTGGCGGTAGCTTTCCACCTCGCCGACCGGCTCGTCGAGGAAGATCCGCTCCACCCGGAACAGCGGGACGAACATGCTGGAGAGGCCCAGCGACTGCTCGCCGGGCCGCATCGCCTGGGCCATCCAGTCGTCGAAGCTGGAGACGTTGATGCCGCGCAGCATCACGCCTGCTATCCCGAGCTCCTGGAGCACGCCCCAGAACTTCTCTGTGGGATTCACCAGATGAACGATCACCAGCGAGCCGGGACCGATCAACATGTTGAATCTTCCTGGTGAGGGTCTTCAGACAGCTCCAGCAGCACGCCCCCCGCGCTCTTGGGATGGACGAACTGCACCCAGCAGCCGCCGGCGCCGCGTGTAGGCTCGGGCCGCAACACCTGGTAGCCACCCTCGCGCAGGCGGACATCGTCGGCGCGGACGTCGTCGCTCGCCAGGCAGAGGTGATGAATCCCCGGGCCCCGCTTGTCCAGGAACTTGGCGATCGGCGAGTCGTCCGACAGCGGCTCCAACAGCTCGATGTGCGATTCGCCGCAGGCGAGGAGCGCCACCCGCACGCCCTCGTGGGGAACGTCTTCGATAGCTTCGACGACCAGGCCCAGGGTCTCGTAGAGTCCCCGCGCTTCGGCGATGGAGCGGACGGCGATGCCCACGTGCCCGATGCGCTCGATCATGCCATGCGCTCCTCGGTGAGGCCGGCGGCGGCGCCGGCTTCCACGGCTTCGCGCGCTTTTTCGCGAGAATCTTCCAGCACGCCGGAGAACAGGCGGTCCGCCACCCGGTACGGGTCGAGCCGCTGCCGGTGCCCCCGCTCCACCTCGCGATCCACTCCCAGCACGCGGTCCGCCGCCGCCACCACCCGCTCCTTGAGGATGGTCTCCACCCGCAGCCGCAGATGGGAGAGGCGCCGGCGCTCGATCTCGCCGCTCGCCTGGAGAAACTCGCGGTGGCGCTCGACGGCGTCCAGCAGCCGGTCGATCCCTTCCTCGCGCGCCGCCACGGTCTTGAGAATCGGCGGGATCCAGGCGCCGTGCTCGCCGATCGACAGCATCATCTCCAGATCCCGCACCGTGCGCTCCACGCCGTCGCGATCGGCCTTGTTGATGACGAAGACGTCGGCGATCTCCAGGATTCCCGCCTTGATGGCCTGAATGTCATCCCCCATGCCGGGGACGGTGACCACCGCCACGGTATCGACCGTGCGCACCACGTCGACCTCGTCCTGGCCGACGCCCACGGTCTCCACCAGCACCCAATCGAAGCCCGCGGCGTCGAGCAGATCGACGGCGTCGCGGGAGGCGCGGGCCAGCCCGCCCATGGCGCCGCGGGTGGCCATCGAGCGGATGAACACTCCGGGATCGGTGTAGTGGCCCTGCATGCGGATGCGGTCGCCAAGCAGGGCGCCGCCGGTGAACGGGCTGGTGGGATCGACGGCGATGATGGCCACGGTCTGCCCGTGCTTGCGGCAGAGGCGGGCGAGGCGATCGACCAGCGTGCTCTTGCCGGCTCCGGGCGGCCCGGTGATGCCCACCACCCGCGCCTTGCCCGTCTCGGCGTAGACCCGGCGGATCAGCTCGCGCTGCCCCTCGCCGCCGTCCTCGAGAATGGAGATTGCCCGCCCCAGCGCCCGCGGCTGGCGCGCCATGACGCGCGGCACCAGCTCGTCGAGCGCGGCGGCGAGGTCGCCGGTGTGGCGGGCGCGCATCAGTTCCCCTGCAGCAGTTGCCGGGCGATGACCAGCCGCTGGATCTCGCTCGTCCCCTCGCCGATGGTGCAGATCTTGGCGTCGCGGTAGTACTTCTCCGCCCGGTAGTCCTTGATGAAGCCGTAGCCGCCGTGGATCTGGACGCCGCGCTCGGAGCAGAAGACCGCCGCTTCGCCCGCGTAGAGCTTGGCCTCGGAAGCCAGGCGGGTCACCCGCTGGCCGCGGTCGAGGGCCTCGGCGGCGGCGTAGGTGAGCGCTTCGGCGGCGGCGACGCGCACCGCCATCTCCGCCAGGGCGAACTGAATGGCCTGGAAGGTGGCGATCGGTTTGCCGAACTGCTCCCGCTCCTTGGCGTAGGCGAGCGCCGTGTCGAAGGCGCCCATGGCGGTGCCCAGCCCCAGGGCGGCGATCGAGATCCGACCGCCGTCCAGGATGCGCAGCGCCTGCACGAAGCCTTCGCCGACGTCGCCCAGCAGCCGATCCTCGGAGACGAAGCAATTCTCCATCACCACCTCGGCGGTGTCCGAGGCGCGGATGCCCAGCTTGTTCTCCTTCTTGCCGGGACGGAAGCCTTCCATTCCCTTGTCGAGAGCGAAGGCCGAGATGTTGTGGCCCCGGGGTCCGCCGGCATCGGTGACGGCGAAGACCACGCAGACGTCGCCGACGCTGCCGTGGGTGGTGAAGGTCTTGGAGCCATTGAGGATCCAGCCGCCGTCGACCTTCTCTGCCCGCGTGCGGGTGCCGGCGGCGTCCGAGCCGGCGCCGGGCTCCGTGAGGCTCCAGGCGCCGATCTTCTCGCCGCTGGCGAGCGGCTTCACCCAGCGGCGGCGCTGCTCCTCGTTACCGAACTTGAAGATGTGGTTGGTGCACAGCGAGTTGTGAGCGGCGACGCTGATGCCTACCGAAGGGTCAACGCGCGACAGCTCGGTGACGACGATTACGTATTCGACATAGCCGAGCCCCGCGCCGCCGTACTCCTCAGGGAAGAGGATGCCGAGGAAGCCGAGCTCTCCCGCCTTCCGCATCACCTCGCGGGGGAACTTTTGTTTCTCGTCAAATTCCTCGACGATGGGGTCGACCTCGCGGCGGGCGAACTCCCGCGCGGTCTCCTGGATGGCGCGCTGCTCGTCGGTCAGGGAAAAATCCACAGGTTTCCTTCCTCCAGCCTCCTTCAGGCCGAGCGACGGGGCGCATGCTATCCCGGGGCGGCGCTCCGAGCAATTCCGCCTTTGTAGGACCTACTCGGCGAACTCCAGGATCATCTCCGTCCACATCTTGCCCGGCACCTCGTGGCGGGTGGCGGGCTGGAAGGAGATGCGCCGGGCGGCGGCGATGGCGGTCTCGGCGAAGCCCAGGTTCGGCGGCGCGCCCTCGCGGACGCGGGCGTCGATGACCCGGCCTTTTTCGTCCACCAGCAGGGCGAGGCGCACGTCTGCCCGCACGCCGGTGCCGCGGGCCGCGCTCGGATAGGCGAAGCGGGGGAGGCTGAGGGGTACCGGCTCCTCGACACCGGGTCCTGGCTTGAGCAGGCCTGCCGGCTGGGATCCCTCCTCCCAGGGTTGGGGAGCCCGCCGGGCCTCGGCCAAGCGTGGCGCTACGGCCGGCGGCCTTGCAACCGGCGGCTCTTTCCGCCTCGTCGCGGTGTGTTTTGCAGGAGCGGCTTTTCTCCGAGGCAGCGGCTTCAAAGCCGGCGTCGCCGCGGGCCTGACGGCCTCCGTGGTCTCTATTTCTTGCGGAGTCTCGGGACTCTCGGCCTTCTCCGCGATCTGGACCGACGGCGTAGGCGTCGCGGCGGGCGCCGGACTCGGCTCGGGAAGAGACGGAGGAATGGGAAGGTGGGGAGCGGCGGCCCATTCCGGAGCCTTTGCCGGCGATTCGGCGGTTGGCCGCCAGAGCGTCCGGGCAACGACGAACACCAGCAGCAAAGCGGCCGTGGCCAGAGCCAGCCGGAAAAGGAGCGGCGAGTTTTCGGGTCCCCCGATCGGCACCGGCGGGGGAGAGCCCCAGGTAATGTCGTCGACCGTGGCGCCATTCCGCTCACCGGTTTCCTGGACCAGGGGAAGCGCGCCGGAGCGTGTTCGATCCGACTCGGAGGCGCGCAGGTAGAGCCCGTCCGTGGTCTCGGCGGCAGAGGCGCCCGCCGTCGTGTCCTCGGGATCTTCGCTGTCCTGAGTCTCCTGAACCGGGGCTGCCGCGCCGGGAACCGCAAACAGGCGATCCACATCCGTCTTGGCTACCGGATACCGCGCCTGGATCTCGCCGATGGAGGCGGCGAAGTCCGCGGCCGAGGGGATGCGGTCCTCCGGCCGTTTTTCCAAGGCGTCGAGGAGGACCTTCCGGAGGTCGGCCGGAATGCGTTCTTCCGGGTCGCTCATGTCGAAGCTCAGGGGCGGCCGTTCGAGGTGCCCCGCCATCAGCGACAGCGCGTCGTGTCCTGAGATCGGGCAGCGCCCCGTCAGCAGCTCGTAGAGCACGACGCCGAAGGAGTAGAGGTCGCCGCGCTCGTCCGCCGGGCCGTCGCTGAACTGCTCGGGCGAGGCGTAGCGGGGCTTGCCCAGGAAGAAACCGGATTCGGTGGCGCCGACGCCCTCTTCCAGCGCCTTGGCAATGCCGAGATCGATGAGCTTGACGAGAGGGAGGCCGTCGCCGTCCCGGGTGAGCATCAGGTTGTCCGGCGCGATATCGCGGTGGACGATGCGCCCACGGTGGAGAGCTCCCAGGGCCTTGAGCGACTGGCGGGCCATCTCGAGGCCCAGCGCCAGGGGCGGCGGTCCATGCCGCTGGAGAATCTCTCGGAACGTCCAGCCCTCGATGAACTCGCTGACCAGGTACGCTCCGCCCTCCGCATCCACGGCGAAATCATAGAGCACCGCGAGGTTCGGGTGCCGCAGCCGGCTCGCCACCTTGGCCTCTTGAAGGAAGCGGGCCGCGGCCTCCTCGCTCCCCACCGCCCAGGAGCGAATGACCTTGATCGCCCGCAGCTCGTCCAACAGGCGGTGCCGCACCTTGTAGACCGCCCCCATCCCACCCTGCCGGAGCCGCGCCAGAACCTCGTACTTCTCCTCGAACGATCCGTGCAGAAGCGCCATGGGCCCTCCTTGGTGGCGAACGCACTGGGGACGCTCAATGGTAGCAGGGTGGCGCCTAGTTTCCGATCACTTCTCCACCAGCCGCCGCCGCATGCCGCGGACATGCTGCTGGACGTCGCGGCGCTGGAAGAGGCGGATCTGGAGGAGCTCGCGGTCGGCGTGGTCGATGGTTTGCTCCAGGCTCTCGGTGCCGTGACGGTGGGCCCAGCCCAGGGAGAACGAGGGAATGCCGAGCTCGCTGGCGGTCTGCCGCAGCCGCTGGCCCACCTCGGCCACGAAGCGCGCCGAGGCGCCGAGCAGCAGAAGCAGGAACTCGTCGCCGCCCATGCGCACCACGGCGTCCTCGGCGCGGGCGTTCTGCATCAGGAAGCGGCTGATGCGGACGAGCACCTCGTCGCCCTTCTGATGGCCCAGCGCGTCGTTGAGCTCCTTGAAGTTGTCCACGTCCACCACGACGACGCCCCAGGTGTCCCGGGAGCCGAGCCGCTTCTCCCGCTCCTTGAGGAACCGCCGGTTGTAGCAGCCGGTGAGAGGATCGCGCAGGTTCTGCTCGTGAAAGCGGGTCTCCAGCAGCTTGCGGTGAGAAATATCGACCAGAATGCCGTGATAGAGGATCTCACCTGTCTCGGGATCCTCGACGGAGTGGCAGGTGTGCAGGACGGGACGCTCCATGCCGTCCGGCCGGCGAACGACGAGCTCGTGGTCGTGAACCCTCCCTCCGTGGCCGAGCCGTTCAGCTTCCTTGCAGCGCTGCTTTGGATCGGCGTAGAAATCCTGAATCCGGAAGGTCTGCAGCTCTTCCAGCGACAACATGCCGAAGATTTCAATGCAGGCTGGATTCGCGTCCAGGATTCTCCCGTCCTGCGTCGAGATATAGACGCCCTCGCGCAGGTTGGCAAGGAACCCCCGAAGCGTCTCCGGATCCTGAAGACTTCTGTAGCGTTCCCGGCTCATCGCGGATTCTCTCAGGGAGAATCGAAATCAAGCTATATTATAAAGCAAGACTGAGGCCAACGGCCGGAATCCCTCCAACCGCCGCCGCGTTACGGCAAAGCAGGCGCCCGGCGCTGCCGTCCGGGTGACCCTTGGAGGACCTCCAGGATGAATCGAGTCGCTTTCGCGTTGGTCCTGCTCCTTACCGCACTCCCTGCGCTCGCCGAGGAGAATCCGTCGTGCCATAAAGGCCAGAGTGTGCGTGAGGACGACAAAACGACCGGCGTGGTGGTCCTGAAGACCCGGGTCTTTCCCGAGCCCAACACCTTCGATCCCCTGTTCATCTGGACCTCGGACGAGCCCGGCCTGGTTGTGTTCACCGTGCTGGGCAACAGCGACCGTGCGCGCTACGCGCACTGCAACGGATTGACCCTCACCGTCGACGGCCGGGCGGTGGTGATGAGCAAGCCGAAGTATCAGCAGGAGGCCAGCAACGCCAGGGCGGTGGAGTATCTGACGGCGGACATCGCCTGGCCTGAAGCCGAGAGGATCAGCACCGCCAAGACCATCCGCTACAAGATCTGCAGCGACGAGTTCCACGCCTCCCCGGAGCTCGTCTGCCAGGCCCGGGACGTCATCGAATCGGCGGCTGAGATGCGCAAGGCGCCGGCGGCGAAGCGGCCGGCGCACTGAGATTGGGCCATGCCGATCGTCGAGGTCACCGGCCTGTCCAACGAGGAATTCCTCGAGCGCCATGCGGCTCCCGCCCGGGTGGGGTTGGCCGGCGGCAGCGCGCTGATCGATCGGGCCATCCGCAAGTTGCAGCGCAGAATCACGGAGGAGCGGGCACGAAGTCTCTGGTCTCACGCCTTCCTCTGTAGCGGACGGCGCATCGACGGGCACAACTGGTTACTGGAATCGGACCTCGAGATCCATCGCAAACAGATCCGCTTGGGCGTGCAGGAGAACCGGGTCGCGAAGTACGCCGACGAGGCTGCCTTTCCGAACCTCGCGATTCTGGACTTCGGGCTCTCCGAGGAGCAGGTGCGTCAGGTGATGACGGAAGGCCTCGATCTGCTTGCGGGCCTGGCGCGCTACTCCCTGCGCGAGCTCATGGGCACGCTCCTGGCGCTCCACCGGCCGACGCTCCGGGGAAAGGAGAACTTCCTCGCCCGGGAAGGCGCCCTCTACTGCTCGGCCATGGTCCAGCACTGCTACTCGAAGGTCGGGATCGAATTCGTCCAAGGCGTCATGATCAAGAACACGACGCCGCAGGACATCGCGGCCACGCCGGTGGCGCACACGGCGTATGTGCTCCGGAGGAGCCTGGGATCTTAAATGCCGCCTTCGGGCGTAAGTATGGAAATTGCGGAGTCACATTCCGCAGTTATCCCTGATAACTGCGGAATAGAAGGGCGGCGGTGCTTCAGAGGGTGTCTCGTCATGGGATATTTTCGACGCCGCTTCGGCAAGGCGACGTGAGCCGGACCAGTCGTCGCGCCGCCGAACCCTCATCACCCCGGCCCTCTTCTCCCAGCCTCCCCCCCGCCTGACGGGAGAAGAGGGAGAACAGCCAGAGCAATTTCCCCTTTGTAGGATTTCCGGCTCCCCTCTCGCCCGGCCGGTGGGGGGGAGGCTGGGAGAGAGGGGCTGGGGGAGTGAGGGTCTCGAAGCGGCGGACAGAGGTCCGTCCACCAGGGGGGTCGGCGTCACGATCCGCAATGTTGGATTTCTGCGACCGAAGCAGCCTCGAAAAAGAGCTCGAGCGCTTCCCGGAGATTCTCCCGTGCCTCCTCGATCGTTTCGCCTTGGCTCGCAATGTCCAACTCAGGACAAAGCGAAACGTAACCTTCTCCTTCACGTTCGATGATGGCTGTAAGCTGCTTTTGCATAAATTTGACCTCCTCGCCCCCTCGCATCGCCCCTACGTCCCGAAATACCGCGCATCCGGATGATGGAACACCAGCGCGGAGACGCTCGCCTCCGGCTCCATCATGTCGCCTTCGGTGAGCTCGACGCCGATCTCTTCGGGGCGCAGGGCGTGGAAGAGCTCGCGCTGGAAGGCGAGGTCGGGGCAGGCGGGGTAGCCGAAGCTGTAGCGTTTGCCGCGGTAGCGTGCGGCGAGCTTGTCTTCCAGGGCGAGGTCGGTGGCGTCCGGGAAGCCCCAGCGCTTGCGCAGGCAGGCGTGGAGCCACTCGGAGGCGGCTTCGGCGGTCTCCAGGGCGAGGGCGGCGAAGGCATGGCTCTTCAGGTACTCGCCCTGATCTTTCCAGGCTTCCACCCTTTGCCGCACTCCCTCTCCCGCCGTGGTAACGAAGAGGGCGAGGTGATCGCCGGGGAGGATGTAGTCGGCCAGGCAGAGGCCCCCTTCCCGGTTCTGGCGCGGGAAGGTCCAGACGGCGACCGGCTCGCCCGTCTCGGGATCGCGCAGGGTCACCCGGTTGCCATCCGCCTCGGCGGGGAAGAAGCGCCAAACGGCCCGGGCTTTCATGGCACCGTGACGGGCCACGTCCTTGAGCTCGTCGACGATTCTTTCGAGCTTGGCGAGCTTCTCGTCCCCCTCCTCCCGCAGGCGCTTCACCGAGCCCTTGAGGCCCAGGTGTTTGCCGTAGACCATCTGCGGGTTCAGATACTCCCAGACCTTGTCGAGGTCGAGCTCGGCGACGTGCCGGTCGAGATCCGGCGGCGCCGGCACTGGGATGTCCCGCCGCACCTCGGCCGCGGCGTTGCGGCCCGGCTCGGCGGCCTCGCCCGGCTCAACGGCAGCCTCGGCGGTGTCGGCCGCGATCAGGTCGGCCACCTCTCGGTTGAGCTCCGGCCGCGCGGCTGGGTCCATCAGGCGCTCCACCAGCTTGAGGCCGGCCATCGCGTCCTTGGCGTAAGTGCAGAGACCGGTGTAAGCCTGGGCGATCTTGCGGTGGGTGAAGCGGCGGGTGAGGGCCGCGCCGCCGACCAAGAGGGGCGTTTCGATGCCCGCGGCGGCGAAGTCGCCCGCCGTGAGCACCATCTGTTGGGCGCTCTTCACCAGCAGGCCGGAAAGGCCGATGATGTCCGGCTTGTGATCCCTCACGGCCTGGATCAGCCGCTCGGAAGGGACCTTGATCCCCAGGTTCACCACCTCGAAGCCGTTGTTCGAGAGCACGATGTCCACCAGGTTCTTGCCGATGTCGTGGACGTCCCCCTTGACGGTCGCGAGAAGCACCTTGCCGCGTGACGACGAGCTGCCGTCGACGGCCTTCTCCATGTGCGGCTCGAGAAAAGACACGGCGGCCTTCATCACCTCGGCACTCTGTAGGACCTCGGCGACGATGAGCTGATTGTCGTTGAACAGCCGCCCGACCTCGCTCATGCCGGCCATCAGGGGACCGTTGATGATCTCCATGGGGTTGGGCCAGCGCTCGTCGGCGAGCGCCAGCTCCAGATCATCCTCCAGGCCCGTCTTGCTCCCCTCGACGACGGCCCGGGCGAGGCGCTGCTCGAGCGGCAGCTCGGCGCGGGGCTGGACGGCGGCCGAGGTTCGGCCGCGGAAGTGGGCGGTGAAGGTCTCGACCGCGCGGTTGCCGGCTTCGACGTCGCCCAGGGGCAGGAAGATCAGCGCCTCGGCGAGGTCGCGCTCCTCCTGCGGGATGTCGGCGTAGCGCGCCAGCTTCTCGGTGTTGACGATGGCGGCGTCGAGCCCGGCCTTGGTGCAGTGGTAGAGGAAGACGGAGTTCAGCACCTCGCGGCCGGCGTTGGGCAGGCCGAAGCTGACGTTGGAGATTCCCAGGATGGTCTTGCTGTCCGGGAACAGCTCCTTGACGGCGCGCACGCCCTCGATGGTCTGCGCCGCCGAGCCGAGATAGGCGGCGTCGCCAGTGCCGCAGGGGAAGACCAGCGGATCCCACCAGATGTCCTCGGGCTTGACGCCCATCTCCTCGACGAGAATGTGGAAGGTGCGCCGCGCCACCTCTTCCTTGCGCTCGACGGTGACGGCCATGCCCTTCTCGTCGATCAGTCCCACCACCATGGCGGCGCCGAAGCGCCGGGCCAGGGGGACGACGCGCTCGAAGCGGCTGCGGCCGTCCTCCAGGTTGATGGAGTTGAGGATCGCCTTGCCCTGGCACCAGGTGAGCGCCCGTTCCATGACGGCGGCGTCCGTCGAGTCGATCATCAGCGGCACCTTGACGAGGCGGATCAACCGGTCGAGGAAGGCTTCCATGTCCTCCATTTCCGGACGGTCTGGATCCTGGAGGCAGACGTCGAGGATCTGGCCGCCGGCCTTCACCTGCGCCCGGCCCACCTCGGCGGCGGCCTCGTGCTGGCCGGCCTGGATGAGCTGCTTGAACTTGCGGCTGCCGAGGACGTTGGTGCGCTCGCCCACCATCACCGGCCGCTGGGCGTCGGAGAGCTCGACGGCTTCGAGGCCCGAGATCATCGACCGGCGGTGGAAGGGAACGGGCCGCGGCTTCCGCCCTTCGGCGAGACGCGCCAAGGCAGTGACGTGATCCGAGGTGGTGCCGCAACAGCCGCCCACCAGGTTGAGCCAGCCGGCGTCGAGGAAGCGAGTGAAAACGCGCTCGAAGACGTCCGCGCCCTCGGTGTACTTCCCCTCCTCGTTGGGCAGGCCGGCGTTGGGCACGCAAGCCACCCGGGTGCGGCAGATCTCGGAGAGGGTGCGCACGTGGTCGGTCATCAGGTCCGGGCCGGTGGCGCAGTTGAGGCCGATATAGAGCAGGTCGGCGTGGAGGAGCGAGACGGCGAGCGCCTCGGCGTCCTGCCCGCCGAGCATGG
>DATIOS010000331.1:0-2749 GCA_035472915.1 Thermoanaerobaculia bacterium | reverse complement strand
GGGAAGGCTTGAGGATGATGTTCCAGTAGGCTACCGTCTCTTGCACTTGGGTCTTGACGTCTCCTTTGCCTTTTGCTTTCCATTCCGCATACGCCTGTTCGCTGGCGCTCACCATCTCGGCGAAGTAAGCCTCGACAGTGTTCTTCGTTGGATTGGCCTTGAGCTCATCCTTTACATGCTTGATGCAGGCGTCATCGGTGTAGAAGTCCTTGGTTTTGTGACTGAACGCCGCGGGTACTTTGTGATTTCCGATCCATTGCGCTCCGCGGGCCGTGATCGTTGCCGGCAACTTGATCATCGGGATTTTCGGCAGGAGGGCGATCTCCGCGGTTACCGCCGCCTCGGCTTTCAGATGTGCCGCCCGCTCGGTTGCGGTTCCTTTGCTGACCAGCAGGGCGGCGCGAGCTCTTTTCGTCCCCTTTTTCAGACCCGCCCGGATGGTACCGGTCTTGGCGTCGAGGGCGGTCTTGGCATCCACCGCGGCCTTGATCTGAGCCTTGAGCGCCACTTTCTTGGCGGCTGTGACTTTGGAGAACAGAACATCTTCGCGCGTGAGCGTTTGCTTCAGATCGGCCGCGGTGGCGGTCGCCGCTGCATACCTCCCGAGCTCCGCGGCCGGTTCGTCGGCGACGGCCCAGCGCTGGACGCTTCCAGCGAACATGCCGGGTTTCAAGGCGGGAGGCGGCGCCTTGCGGGCGAGCGGTTGGACGGCCCCGAGCGCTGGCCTGGCTTGGGACTGGGGAGCCTGCGAGCCCACGGCGCGCAGGCCCATCCGCTGTGCCTCGGCCTCCAAGCCCGGATCCTGCACGACGGCGATACCCGACCCGAAAGGGTTACGAACCCTTCCCTGGCGCTGCTGCACCACGTGGGTGAGCTCGTGCCCCAGCAGCCGCAGGCCGTGCGGCGTCGCGGGGCTGTACTGGCCGGGGGCGAAGAAGAGATCCGCGCCGCGGGTGAAAGCGAAGGCGCCGAGTGCGTTCGCCTGCGGTCCAACGTGGACCCGGACGTCCGAGAAATCAGCCCCGAACAGGGCCTCGAGACGGCTCTGGACCTCGCCCGGCATTGGCTGCGCGGGACCGCGGGGAAAGTTGGCGAGGTGCTCCGGCAGGCGGGTCGCGGTGCCGAGGACGGCCGGCTGCACGGCGGTGGAGCGGGTGGGCGCGGGCGTCGGGAAGTGGCTGCCGGGAGGCGGCGCAAGGGGTGGACGGCCGCCGGGAAACCGCGGCATGGCGGTCTGGGCGACCGTGGTGGGTGAGGGCGTCAGGAAACGCGGGCGGCCCTCTTGAAACGAGCCCTGGATGACTCGCGCGGGACTCGGTACGCGCGATTGGGACGGTGAATTCATGGCACCTGGATCGTGTGAAGCTGTGCGTCGACTCTATCACCCTGACCGCGGCAAGAAACGCGCCAGATCGTGGGCCAGGGTCACCTCCAAATCCGCGATCACATCCAGCCGAGCCTGGCGGCTCTGGCGGGCGCCGCGATAGGTGGCGATCAGGGCGTCGCCGAGAGCGGCGGAGTCCAGGAGGGCGGTCTGGCGCACGGTCCGCCGGTTTTCCAAAACGAAGTCCGGGGCCAGCAGCTCGGCGGCCCGCGCCAGCCGATCGCGCAGCACGCCCTCGCCCAGCACGGCCTCCCGCAACTCGACCAAGTCGTCCGGCGCGGGAACGGCCACCAGCAGCCGGCCCTCCGGCGCCAGCACCCGCCGGATTTCGGCCGGGCTTAACCGGGCGTCCAGCGACAGGGCGAGATCAAAGGACGCCGGAGCATAGGGAAGAAAGCGGTCGGCGTTGGCCACGATCCACCTGCATTCAGGATAGCGCCGGGCCGCAAGCTCGACGGCGGGTACTGAGAGATCCAATCCGTGCGCCTCGAACCCGCCCTTTGCCGCCAGCGATCCCAGATAGAAACCCTCGCCGCACCCGACGTCGAGCACCGCGGCGCCGGGGCGAAGAGCGGCGATTTCTTCCTCCAGCGCGGCCAGCAGCGCGGCCCCGTAGCCGGCTTCGAGGAGCCGCCGGCGAGCCTCGACCGCCGGGCGGGAATCGCCGGGATTCTTCGAGCGGCGATCCTGCGGCTGCAGGAGGTTGCAGTAGCCGCTACGGGCGAGGTCGAAGGAATGACCCTGGGGGCAGACGAGCGAGCGCTGCCGGCGCTCCAAGGGCGCACCGCAGTGACGGACGGGGCAGATCAGGGTGACCAGGGGCGATTTCTCCTCGGCGCCGTGGGGGCCGCAGTGTGACAAGAAAAGTTATCTCTTCGGCACCTCCGCCCGGGCATAAATGCCGGGGCTAGACAACGGCGCCGGATGAATCCGGCTTGAAGTCCCCTTTAGGGGGCGCTGTTCCTAGCCCTGGCATTCATGCCCGGGCGGGGCTGACCTGCGCCATGATTTTGAATCCCCTTCAACATCTTCCTCGCCTCCTTGCGGTCTGGAAACTCCCGGACCGCCCGTTCCAGCAACGGCACCGCCAAGTCCGGCCGGCCTTCCTGCAGCCAGATTCCGGCGCGCTCGGTCAAGGCCTCGTAGCTCTCGCCGCCGGCGGCGAAGAGGGCGTCGAGGCGTCGGGCGGCGCCCGCCCGGTCGCCTTCACGCAGCGACAAGCGGGCGAGGTGAACGGCGGCGATGGCGTGGGTGGGCAGGCGCCGCAGGGTCTCCTCGAGGGCCTTCCTTGCTTCCGGGAGGTTCCCCTGGCGCTCCTTCAGGACGCCGAGATTGGCCAGGGGCGCCACCGCCCCGGGCCGCAGG
>DATIOS010000330.1:0-9078 GCA_035472915.1 Thermoanaerobaculia bacterium | reverse complement strand
CCGGCGAAGGCAAAGGCGCCGGCGGGGCGCCGCTCGCGCTAGGATTCGGAAGACGATGGGCGCGAAAAAGGGCGGTCTCAAGGGAAGCGAGCTCTGCCGGACGCTCGACATCCAGCCTTACGTGCTGCGCTACTGGGAGACCGAGTTTCCGGCGTTGACTCCCAGCAAAAGCCGCTCCGGCCAGCGCGTCTACAGCGAGAAGGAGTTGGAGATCATCCGGCGGATCAAAGAGCTCCTCTACGACGAGGGCTACACGATCGCCGGCGCCAAGAAGAAGCTCGAAGTCGAGCTCACCTCCGGCGCCCTCGGAGAGGTAGGGGACGACGACGAGCCGACTCCAACGGCGAGGGCTCCCAGGCCGGCCGCTCAGCCCGCCGCTCCCGAGAAGCCCGTTACCGTCAGCCCGCTACCCGCGGTGCCGGCCTTCGCGGCGAGCCCTTCGCTTGATACAAGTGCTGCCAAACGGATAGAAACCCTCGTCTCGGGGATCGAAGATGCCCTACAGGAAGCGCGCGCCATTCAAGCGCTTCTCGGGCCAAAACGCTTCCCGTGATCACCACCGCAGCACCGCAGTTTCGGTCGGGACGTGGCGCAGTCTGGTAGCGTACCTGAATGGGGTTCAGGGGGTCCCGGGTTCAAATCCCGGCGTCCCGACCAATTTTCTCCCGAATTTTCAAAGACTTAGCTCGGCGCCAACCGCTTGATCTCCTCCAGGTGGAGCTCATCGAGAGTTGCGCGAGGGTGGCCGCCTTGGAGGGCCATGGCGAAGGGCTCTCGCGACGCCCTCAGTACTGCACGACCGTCGCCGCCCAATTGAAGCCGATGCCGCTGCTCGCCAGCACGACCAAGTCGCCATCCCGGATCCTGCCCCCGGCGAGCGACTGCGCGAGGCCCAACAGGATGTCCGAGGAGCCTTGGTGGCCGAAGGACTCCATGGTATGGCAGGTCTTGTCCGGCGACAGCCCCAGCGCCGAGAAGATGGCCTCCAGCGTGCTCTTCTTTACCTGATTGGTGAACAGGAAGTCGATCTCGGAGACCGAGCGGCCACACTTCCGCAACGCTTCCCGCACCACGGTCACATAGTTTGTCAGGTAGACGTCGGAGAAGACCGAGGCCATTTGATCCGGGTCGTCGACGATCCAGTACCCGAGCCCGGCCGCAGCGCCCTCCGCGCTCCAGGGTTGGCGAGTGCCGCCGAGCGGGACGCGGATCGCATCCACCAGGCTGCCGTCCGACATCCCGGCGAAGGAGAGGAGACGGTTGCCAGGGTGGTTCTTCTGCAGCACGGCGGCAGTGGCGCCATCGCCGCCGGTGAAAAGCGCAAATCCTCTCGCATCGGCATAATTAATTAGCCTTGAGAATATATCGCTGCACACTACGAGGGCGTACTCCAGGTCCGGGTCCGCGAGCAGTTGTCGGCTGGCGAGGTACAGCCCAAGGTTGCCGCCGTTGCAGCCGTTCTTCACTTCGTAGGCGAAGGCGCGAGAGGCGCCAAGGGCGTGCTGGATCCTAGCGGCTGGCGACCACAGTCCGTAATCGTATAAACCAGCGCCGCAGAAGAGAACGAGATCAATCTTTTCGGGGCGAATCTGTGCCCGCCTGAGAGCGTCGAGAGCCGCCTTGGCGCCCATGTCGCTGGGATGTTCCTCTGGAGACGCGACGGGTTTGCGGAGGATCCCGATTTTTTCTACGAAGACGTACTCCGGAAAGCCGGATTTCTCCGCCATGTCGCGGCTGGTCTCGACGCCTGCCGGGATGTAAATGCCGACGGCGGCGATTCCCACCGAAGCCAACTCCGAAGATTTGAGCATCGTTCTCTCGGCGAACCCTCAAAGCGTCCAGACGCCTCCCGCAAGCCCGCACCTCCATTGCTAACTATTATATCCTAAAGAAAGGCAAAGACCCTCGTCTACCTGGTCTATGGACCCGGAGCCGGGAGGCTTTTCCCCATCCTCCAGGCGGGCGAACGTGGGTAAGAATCCGACCGCCCGCTGCGGTAGAATCGGGGTGACGTCGCCCTCGCATGAGAATCACCTCTCTCTCCTTGGACCCGGGCGCCATCGCGGTCATCGGGCTTGGCGACCTCCGCGCCGACGGCGTTGAGTCCCCCCGCGAAGCGGAGACGATGGCAACGACGTGCGCCTAGTGCTGGAGGCGGCGCCCGAGCCGCCGCGTGAGCCCTCCCGGCCGTGGCAGGCGCTCGTCCTGTCGGCCCGGACCGGAATGGCCCTGGAGACGGCCACGGCCGCACTGGCCGAGCTCCTGAGGCGCGATCCGGAGGCCAACCTCGGCGACGTGGCCTACACGCTCCAGGTCGGGCGCAGGCTCTTGGGCCACCGGCGCTTCCTGGTCGCCCGAGACTCCCATGACGCTCTCGCGGCTTTGGACGGCAGCGAGGTCGGGCGCCTGGAGACTTTTGCCGGCAGCGATCACGAGCGGCCGGTGAGCTTTTTCCTGCCGGGCTTCGGAGACCACTACCCCGACATGGCGCTCGGCCTCTACCGCGACCAGCCAGTGTTCCGCAGCCTTGTGGACGACTGCAGCGATCGGCTCCGTCCTGAGCTGGGCTTCGATCTGCGCGACGAGCTCTTTCCTGGCCTCGCCGTTGATAGCGATGGTGGGGGGGCGCCGGCCGGGTCGCCCCCCAAGCTCGACCTGCGGCATCTCGTGCGTGGGGGGGCCGAGGGGAAACCATTTGGCCGGCCGACGCGGCTGGCCCGGATCATCGCGGTGCAGCCGGCGGTCTTCGTCGTCGAGTATGCCCTTGCGCAGCTCCTGATCGGGTGGGGGGTCCGCCCGCGGGCCATGATCGGCCACAGCCTCGGCGAGTACACGGCGGCGTGCCTGGCCGGCGTGCTCTCCCTGGGAGACTGCCTGACCCTCGTCGCACGCCGGGCGCGCCTGATCGAAGAGCTGCCGGCCGGCGCCATGCTGGCCGTCACCTTGCCGATCGAGGAGATCGAGCCCCTGTTGCAGGGCGGCCTGGGCATCGCCGTGGTCAACGGTCCCTCCCTCCACGTGGTCTCCGGTCCCGTGGCCTCCATGGCGGCGCTCGAGGCCCGGCTCGCGGAGCGCGGCGTGCTCTGCCGGCGCCTCTCGTCGAACCGCGCCGGCCACTCGCCCATGATGGAGTCGATCGCCCCGCGGCTGCGCGAGCTGCTGGCCGGGTTCGAGCTGAAGCCGCCGCAGATCCCCTACGTCAGCAACGTTACAGGAACCTGGATCCGTCCCGAGGAGGCCACCGATCCGGACTACTGGGTGCGACATCTCTGCGGCCGGGTGCTCTTCGGCGATGGGCTCGCCCGGCTGCTGGAGGTCGACTCGGCGTTCCTGGAAGTGGGGCCAGGGCAATCGCTGACCGCGTTCGCCAAGCAGCACCCGTCCAGCGGCGGGGGGCGGGCGAGCCAGGCGTTTGCCACGCTGCGGTCGGCCTACAACCCCCAGCCGGATCGGGCTTTCCTGCTCGGTACCCTGGGGAGGCTCTGGATGGCCGGCGTCCCAGTCGACTGGGCGGCGACGCACGCGGGCCGGCGGCGGCGGATCCCGCTCCCGACCTAGCCCTTCGAGCGCCGGCGGTTCGAGTCGAGGGTTGCATGAAGGGGAGCCCGCGCCTCGAAAGGTCTTACCGGATTTCGGGAGTTTCACGGCTCCGGACGGACCTCAGGCGCTCCCGAAGGCGCTCGGCAACCATCCCTACGCTGGGTTCGATGACCAAGGTTTCATGGCGGCCAAGAATTTCGACAATGTCGACGCCTCCCTGGGCGAGCGCTCCCCATCCCAGCGTGGGATCGGGGAGAACAGCGGCCACCGGCCGGTCGATGGCCCGAAACAGTGTGACCCTCCCCGGATAGGGACTAGGCTGGTAGCTTTGGTGCGCCTCGGAACTGGCCTTGTAAACGGCATAGAGGCGGCGCGCCCGCGGCAGGTCGAGATCGATCGAGATGCCGCGGCGCCGCGACTCGGAGAGAGTGCGGTCGAGTTGCTCGTCCAGCCCGCCCAGCCGGCGAAGCTCGTCGGCCGTGACGCCCGCCTCGATCCCCAGTAGATCGGCCAGGATCTCGGCGTCATCTCGCGTCTGCGGAACGGTGTGGGTGCCGCAGTCGAACAGGGCCACCATACCCACGTCCTCTCCCGCGACCACGAGTTGCCGTGCCATCTCATAAGCCACGATACCGCCGAACGACCAGCCGCCCAAAAGGTATGGGCCCTGCGGCTGGGCCTGGGCCACCGCCTCAAGATAGCGGGCCGCCATCTCTGCTACGTTCGCCAGTGGCTCCTCCCCCTCTTCGCGTCCTTGGGCCTGGATACCGTAGAACGGTTGCTCCGGCCCGAGGTGGGTGGCCAGATCCCTGTAACAGAAGACGTTGCCGCCGGCCGGATGGATGCAGAAGAACGGCGGCGCCTCACCGTCGCTTTGGAGCCGCACGAGGCAGGAGTTGACGCCCGTGAGACGCACGGACTCGGTCAGGTTGAATGTGGGAGTGCCCGGATCGAGGCGGTCGAGGAACGAGAGCCGCTCCTGGGCAAAGGAGAGAGGGAGGTCGCCGCCGCGCGAGATGCGGGGGATGGTGTCACCGGATGTGGCCTGATTCTCTTCCTCCACGACCCCGATCAGCTCCGCGAGCTCCGACACCGAGGAGGCCTGGAACAGCCATTCGAGCCGTACCTCTGCGCCCAGGTCGCTCTTCACCCGGGAGAGGAGCTGCAGGCCCAGAAGCGAGTGCCCACCCATGTCGAAGAACCTGTCCGAAGCCCCCACCGGCGCAAAGCCGAGGAGGTCCTCGAACAAACCGGCCACCCGCCGCTCCAGGTCGGTGCGCGGCGGCACGTAGGGCGTGCCCATGGGGCGGGGCTGCCGGGCAACGGCCTCCCCGGGCTTCTCTTTGGCCTGCCGCGTCTCGGCCTGCGGACTTATCCAGTAGCGCTGGCGCTGGAAGGGATAGGTGGGCAGGGCCACCCGCAGCCGGCGCTCGCCGGCATGCAGAGCCTGCCAGTCCACCTCGGCTCCGGAGAGCCAGAGCCTGCCAAGGGCCTCCAGATCTTCGGGGCCGGCGCCTTGTCCAGGCAGGTCCGCCCTCGCCCCGCCCTCCAGCTCGGAGTCGACGAAGCCTGATAGGACCTTCCGGGGATCGCGCGTATCGAGCGCCTCGCGGGCCTCCTCCAGGCTCTGGCAGACCAGCATCCGCCGATGCGCCAGCTCCTGCCGGCCCATCTGAAGGGTGAAGGCCGCGTCCGCGAGGTCCAGCCCGGGGTGGTGGGCGAGGTGGTTGGCCAGGCGGTCGGTGGCCGCCTCCAGGGCGGCGGCGCTGGCGGCCGAGAGCACCAAGAGCTGCCAGGGCTGGGCCGGATCGCCCGGAGGGATGGGCGGGGCCTCTTCCAGGATGGCGTGGGCGTTTGTGCCACCCAGGCCGAAGGAGCTCACGCCGGCCCGCCGGGGCTCCGGCCCCGGCGGCCAGGGCAGGGGCGTGGCGTTGACGAAGAAGGGGCTGTCCTCCAACTCCAGGCGCGGGTTCGGCCGCTGGAAGTGCGGCGTCGGCGGGATGACCCCGCGCTCCAGAGCCAGCGCGGCCTTGATCAGGGAGGCCACCCCGGCCGCCGTTTCGAGATGCCCGATGTTGCCCTTGACCGAGCCCAGGGCGCAGAAGCGCTTGCGTGAGGTCGCTGCCTCAAAAACCTGGCGCAGGGCGGAGACCTCGATCGGATCGCCGAGAGGGGTCGCGGTGCCGTGCCCCTCGACGAGCCCGATCGTCTCGGGGTGGATCGCGGACACCGCCTGGGCCATCGCCACGACGGCGGCCTGCCCCTCCAGGCCGGGCGCGGTGTAGCCGACGCGCACCGCGCCATCGTTATTGACGGCGGTGCCCAGGATGACGGCATGGACGTGATCGCCGTCGTCGAGCGCGTCTGCGAGCCGCTTGAGGACCACGATCCCCGCGCCCTCGCCGTCGACTGTCCCCCCGGCTGCGGCATCGAAGGGACGGCAATGGCCGTCGGGGGAGAGGACGCCGTCGGTCTGGTGCAGGTACCCGGCTGGCCGCGGCACGGTGAGCCGGACTCCGCCTGCCAGCGCAAGATCGCACTCGCCGTTGAGCAGGCTCTGGACCGCCAGGTGCACGGCCACCAGAGAGGTGGAGCAGGCCGTCTGCACCGTCAGGCTCGGGCCCCTAAGCCCCAGCTTGTAGGAGAGCCGGGAGGTCAGGTAGTCGGGTCCATTTCCCAGGATGACCTGGAAGTGGCCGACGGCGGCGAGGATCTCGCGGTTCGCGGCGAGATTGAACAGCAGGTAGGTGTTTGGGCCGGTGCCGGCGTAGACGCCGATCAGGCCGCCGTACCGCCAGGGATTGGTGCCGGCATGCTCCAGTGCTTCCCAGGCGCACTCCAGCAGCAGCCGGTGCTGCGGGTCCATCACCTCGGCCTCGCTGGAGTTGTAGCCGAACAGCCCAGCGTCGAACAGCTCGGCGCCGTCCACGACCGCCCGGGCCGGCACGTAGGCCGGGTCGGCCAGGAGGGCGGGATCGACCCCGGCGGCTTCGAGCTCCTCGCGGCGGAAGACGGTGACCGACTCGATTCCCGCGGCCAGGTTCTCCCAGAACCGTTCGAGGTCGGCCGCGCCGGGGAACCGGCCCGCCATACCGACGATCGCGATCCCGTTCGTCTCACTCATCGTTCGAGGTCCGAAGATCACCCCCACCGTCGCCCGGCGCAACGCGGCAGGGCAAAGGTGGCTCGACTCTTGGCGGCAGCGGCGTCGACACGGGAGCGGCCATCTGCTGCCGGGCCTTGAGGAACCGGCTCTGCTGGACCGCCGTGCGGCTCTCCGCGCGCTCCCGGGCCTGCTTGGTGAGGGCGGGTCCGGCCTTCTCCCCGGTATCGGGAAGAGCGAGGTGGCGGGCCAGGGCAGCCACCGTGGGGAACCGGAACAGGTCCACGATCGAGACTTCGCGGCCGAGCCGCTCCTTGAGGAGAATATGCACCCGCACGAGGGCCAGGGAGTGCCCGCCCAGCTCGAAGAAGTTGTCGTGTGCTCCCACCTTTTCGAGCCCCAGGACCTCGCGCCAGATCCCGGCAACGGTCCGCTCCGCCTCGCTGCGGGGCGGCACGTGCTCAGCCTCCGCACGTTGCCCGGAGAGGGCTGGAAGCGCCCGCCGGTCCACCTTTCCTTGCGGCGACAGGGGGAGATGCTCAAGCAAGGCGAAATGGCCGGGCATCATGTAGGCAGGGAGCTGCTCCCGCAAGAAGCCGCGGAGACTCTCGACGAGCGTGTCGTCCACCAGGATGCGCGCCCCGGCAGCCGCTGAAGCCTCTACGGCGGCTGCGCTCTCGGGGATCGCGGCGGAGGCGGACACCGATATCCCGACCGCTGCGCCGAGAGCCAGCTCGTCCGGCACCGCTCCCCCCACTAGCGCATGCAAGAAAATGTCGCCGTCGCACAGGTCGAACAGCGGCCGAATGGAGGCAAAATCGAGGTCTCCCACCGGGCAGAGGCCCATGCGCTCGTCGGGAGCGACGGTCATCAAGAGCTGGCTCATGTAGCCCGCCTCCAGCAGGCAGTAGGAGCGGGCCCGTTCACCATAGCTGGGTGCAATGGCATCCATCCGCCCCACCAGGAAGAGAGAGAAGGCCGAGCCCTCGACAACGCTCCGGTTCACCGGGTAGTGAACGGCGGCGTCGACAACTTCGCCCTGCGCCAGCAGGATCAGCGAGTGCCACTTGGGGTGGTAGTAATAGAGGCCACCCTCCAGCCCCACGACCCGTCGCGATTTGACATACACGTAGGTCTGCACCGGATGCAGGTCCCCCGCCGATGGGTACCGGTATTTCGGCAGAGCGAAGCCGGGGACCTCGCGCGGGCTCAAGACACCGAGCAGACGGCCGAAAGCAGCGCAGGAGAGCTCCCGGTCGAGGAACTCCCGGAAGCTGCTGCGGCGCCTGTAGGTCCGCACCAGATCGTCCTCTGGCTCGCGGCGCCCCAAATCGATGGAAAGACGGGTGGCCACATCGCGGCGCAGACCGGGCTGGCTCAGCTTGTGCTCCAGTTTCTCGATCTCGTTTGCCAGGTGGCCGCCCACCGGGGTACGCCCGGCGGCCGGCCGGATGAATACCGGAATCGACACCGGTGTGCCAGACGCGGCGGGTGGCTCCGCCGCATCCGCGGCGCCGCGGTTCGCGGTTGCCAGCGGACTCCCGGGCCGGATACGCCCGCCGACAAAACTGTGAAGCAGGACATCGCTCTCGCGCAGATCAAACCCTGGGCGGATGCGCGCGAAATCGAGATCACCGATAGGGCAGAGTCCCACATTGCAGCCTGGGGCCTCTATCATCAGGAGCTGGCCCATGTAGCCGGCTTCCAGGATCGAATAGTCGAGCGCCAGCTCGCCGTAGACCGGCTCAATGGCATCGAGCCGGCCCACCAGGAAAAGAGAAAAGGTGGAGCTGTCGAACGCCTGGTGGTTCACGGGGAAGTGGACCTCCCGCGCGATGAGCTCGCCGGGCGCAAGCAAAGCGAGCCGATGCTCCTTCGGATCATAGTAATAGAGGCCGGCGGACAACCCCACGATGCCACCGGGATGGACGGCGACATAGGTTTGCACTGAGTAGAGGCTCCCTGCTGAAGGGTAGCGATATTTCGGGAACGGGAGCTCCGCAAGCTCAATCTGTCGCAGCGTGCCCAAGAGGCTGGCGAGATCGGACAGAGCAACCGGCTCCCGCAAGAACTCTCGCTGGCTGCGCCGGGACTCGTGGGCTTCGCGCAAGGCCGTCTCGGACTCCGGCCATGGTAGCTCGAACTCGGGCCGCCCGCCGTCGCCGCGCCGCAGGCCGGGCTCGCTCAGCTGGAGCTCCAGCTTCTCAAGCTTGCCGGCGCCCGGACGCATCGGCGGGACCGGCGGCGGGTCGGCACGGACGGGCGCTCGCTCAACTGCGGGAGTGGCCATCTTCTCCTCGGGCACCACGTAGGCGACCAGTCGTCGGTTGGTCCGCGAGTCCCCTGCGGCTACGACGACGGCGGCGCGCACCGCCGGATGCTGCTCCAGGGCGGTCTCGATCTCGCCAAGCTCGATGCGGTAGCCCTGCACCTTG
>DATIOS010000329.1:0-5914 GCA_035472915.1 Thermoanaerobaculia bacterium | reverse complement strand
ATCACATTCACCAGGTAGATGCTATCGCGCACCTGGGTGATCGATGAGCCGGCAAGGACGCCGTTCAACGTCGTCGCGATGTCTTCTGAACTCACGCCAAGCTGGCGCGCCTTGTCCTGCAGGACATCGACCTTGACCACGCGCGCCGGCAAAGGTGCCGAGCATGATGCGCCGCTTGACCTCGGCGCCTAAGCCTTCGCTGCGGCTGTCGAAATAGAGATCGATCAGATTATCCGCATTGTCCGCGCGAGTGGCACGGCGGCCATAGCGCACGCCGTCGAAACGGGCGAGGTTGGCGCTCGCCTCGGAGGTGGCGATCACGTAATACACGGCGATGGCGGCGTCGAGACTCGGCAGCGAGACCTCTACCAGCTCGGCACCAGCCGCCTCCAGGCGGTGGAGGGACTGCCGCCAGTTGCGGGCGGCGGCGGCGCTCAAAGCCGCGGGATCGATCTCGCGGATGACCCCCACCTTGAGGCCGGCGATGTCCTGCTCGATGGCCGCGAGATAGCTCCCCACGGGCTCCGTGGCACAAGTGGCGTCGTGCGGATCGGCGCCGGCGATGACCTCCAGGGCGAGAGCGGAGTCGCGCACGTTGCGGGCGATGGGACCGATCTGATCGGTGGACGACGCGAAGGCCACCAAGCCGTAGCGGGAGACCCGGCCATAGGTGGGCTTCACTCCCACCACGCCGCACAGCGCCGCCGGCTGGCGGATGGAGCCGCCGGTGTCCGAGCCGAACGAGAGGGGAACGCTGCCGGCGGCCACCGCCGCCGCGGGACCGCCGCTGGAGCCGCCGGGCACGGTGCCCAGGTGCCAGGGGTTGCGGGTGCGCTGGTAGGCCGAGTTCTCGCACGACGAGCCCATGGCGAACTCGTCCATGTTGTTGCGTCCCACCGGCACCGCGCCGGCCGCCAGAAGGCGCTCCACGGCGGTTGCCGTAAAGGGTGCGACGTATCCGGTGAGGATGCGCGAGGCGCAGGTGAGCGCGTGCCCCTCAAGGCTGAGATTGTCCTTGAGCGCCACCGGCACGCCGGCCAGCGGCCCCGGGTCCTCCCCCGCCGCGAGACGGCGGTCGATCGCCGCCGCCCGCTCGCGGGCCTCGTCCTCGAAGATCTCCAGATAGGCCGCGATCAGGGGCTCTACCCGCGCCGTGCGGGCCAGGCACGACTCCAGAACTTCGGACGCCGAGACCTCGCGCGCCCGCACCCGGCGGGCGATCTCCTCCACCGCAAGCTCCCACAGCTCAGGCATCGCCGCCCCCGCCCTTCACTTCCGGCACCAGCAGGAACCCGTCGAGCGAGGCCGGAGCGTTGGCCAGGAACCGCTCGCGCGGCAGGCACGGCTCTGGCCGGTCCTCGGCTTCCATCACGCCGAGGGAACCGAGATCGGGCTCCGCGACCTCGTAAGCCTGCAATTGATCGATGTAGTCGACGATCTTGGCGAGCTGGCCGGTGAGCCGCAGCTCTTCCTCCGGGGTGAACCGGAGCCGGGCCAGGGTGGCGATTTTCCTTACATCGTCGTGGGTTAGTGCCATGACCTTGAGGTAAAAGTTTAGCTCCGGTTGGGCGCGAACGCAAACTGGCGGAAAAGCGGAGTTAGCTGCCGGCGAGACGCCGGCGCTCCCAGGGAGCCCGCCAGTCTTATTTCAACGCCCGGTCGACGACTCCCGAGGAGTCCAGGCAATCCGCGAGGAACAACGCGGCGCGCTTCGCTCCGCGACGGGTGAAATGGATGCCGTCCTTCAGGAAGCAGGCTCGGCGTGGGCCGGGAGGAAGGCTCTCGAAGTCCCGGGCGAGGTCGCAGACCACCACGCCGTCCTCGCGGGCGACGTCACGGACGGCGGCGACATACGTCTGATGCAGCGGCACCAGGTCTCCCAGGCGTTTCAGCCAGCGGCCTTGCAGCTCCTTGGGCTCCCAACCCTGGACGTGGGAGGAGGGGGCGGTGAGCAGGACGGGCTCGATGCCGTGGCTTTTTGCCAGCCGGACCATCGCATCCAGGTTCTTGCGGAACTCGGGCAGGGGCACCCGGCGATTGTCCGCGGAACGATGGCGGGCGATATGGGCTTTCTCGGCGAGCTGCACCAGGCGCACGTCCTGCCAGGCCGAGCCCGTCCGGTGCAGGAGCCTCGCGACGTCGTCGTCGGGCAGCCCAAAGCCGATCCAGTGATCGTTCCAGCCGTAGTAGATCGTGGCGATCCGCGGACGCAGCGGCAGCACATCCCGGCGGAGCTGCCGCAATCCCTGATAGGTCGACCAGCCGGCCGTGCCGAGATTGACGCTCGTCCATTGTGCACCCGGGTGACGATCCGCCAGATTCTTGAGCAGCTGGTCCGGATAGCCGCCATACTCCGTGCAGGAGTCGCCGAGAAAGGCAACGAACGGGCGCTCCTTCCGGGCGTGGGAGAGAGTGTCGCTGTACTCGGTGCGAACCCAGAGCAGGTCGGAGTCGGGGCGGTACTCTTCGCCGAGCGCGGCCAGCGAGGGAGGCCAACCGAGCTCCACCTTCTCAGGCCGCAGGTGGTAGGAGAATCCCGCGATGCGCAGCACCAGCTCGCTGACCAGCAGTCCCACGACCAGACTGCCTCCGGCGAGGAGGGCGAGCCGGCCGGCGCGCCGCCAGCCCCGGCCGAGGCCGTGTTCGGTCTGCTCGCCGAGGATGGCGACGTCCAAGCTCATGAAGGCCACCCCAGCCGCCGCACGATCCGATGAGTGCAGACGAGCTCAGGCGAGCGGCATGCTAGACTCATGGGTGGCCGCCTATTGACATAAAAGCCATATGGCGCGCGCCGGCACCGCCAAGCCCTTTTACAACCGGGCACTCTAGCATGGCCGAGCGTCCCTGATTGTAATCGTACCTTGGATTGATTGTTGGAAGACTCAGACCGAAAACCCGCCTGCTCGACCTCAGGAGAACTGCATGACCCGCGCTGTCAGTAAGTTGATCCTCGCCTCGTTCCTCGTTGCCACCGCCAGCCACGCGAAAGTCGCCGTCGACCTGCCGGTGATCACCCCGGACAGCGTGTTCCATGGCGGGCAGACACTGTCCCTTCAGGGCTTGGCAGCCTCGCCGTCGACCGCCACCCAGCTGACCTTCATGAACCTGGCGAAGACGAAAACCCGTTGCTCACTGGCCCTCATGACGGCCGGCGGCGTGCGCATGAGCCCGATCACGACGTTGACCCTGAGACCGCTGGAGAACCGTCCCTTCCCCAACGTCCTCGAGCGCCTGATCGAGGCTTACGGCGCCACCGAGGCCCAGGCGACGATCTCGTGCGACCAGGACTTCTACGCCTACGCCCTGCTGGCAGACGGCACCACGGGACGGCTCGACCTCGTCACTCCGCTGGCGACGACGGAGACCGTGGAGCTTCCTGACACCGTCCCAACCTGCCCGGCCAATGCGATCTGCTCCGACGCTCCGGGCGTCGACTACATCCCGGGTCCACCGCCGGGTCCGCCACTGCCCGTGGGCCGAGTCTCCTTCCCCGCTCCCAAGGGAATAGCCAAGCGGTTCCTGCTCTCGATGAACGTCACCGTCGGCCCCTGGTTTCCCCAGGAGCCGAGCGGCAAGCACCTGATCTATTGGTTCGTCATCAACAACAACAAGGACATGCCCGGTCTCCTCTACTTCCTGGGACCGAACAAGAACGAGGCTTTCGCCCGTCATGGCCTGCAGCTCACCCATCCGCAAAAGCTCAAGGTCATCAGGCCGTTCGCGGCGCAGGTAGGCCATACCTATCACATTGTCAACGACTACGACATGGCCCTGAAAACCTTCAAGATCACGGTCACCGACGTGGCCACGGGCGTCGTCGAGGTCACTCTCGCCGGCAAGCCGAACCTGCAGACCTACACCATCAAGGCGAGCTCCAAGTTCCTCGTCGACATGGGTTTCTATCCTGGCAAAGTACCTACGGAAGTCCCGTCGTACCTCTGGACGTACGCCGACATTCACATCGAGACCTACCTGAAGTAGGCCGGGGGGCTTTATCGAATCGACACCGGCCGGGCGAGAACGGTGCCGCTCTTCTCTCGCAGCTCGATGCTCACCTTGCCCGGCTCCCCCGCGAGCTGGGCGCGGTCGAGCGTCAGCACGTAATGACCGGAGATCGCCTTCGCCAGCACGCCGGTGGCGAGAGCCGGCAGGCGGAAGGTCGAGAGATACATGCCGCCGGTTTCTTCCGCGATCCCCTCCAGGCCGGCCTCCAGCGAGTGGCTGTCGGCACTGGTGACGTCGAGCACGAAAACCGAGGCGTGGGCCGCCCGCAGGGCCCGTACCGCGGGCTTGTAAGCGGGCGTCATCTGCACGCCGGAGATGCCGGCAGGGCTGAAGCGGCCGAGGCCCCAACCCAGGAAGATCAAAGTCTTCTCGCCCCGCAGCGGCACCATGGCGCGGCCCAGGACTTCCAGCGCCCGCTCCGGGGAAGCCGCGGCGAAAGCGTCGGCGCGGTCGAAGTGATCCGCCAGCGAGACCGGATCGCCTGCCGCGAGGTCCGAACGGGCCGGCTCGTCGCCGAACAGCATGGCCTGATCGAGGGTCGCGTGAGTGGCAACGCGGTCGGCCGTGAAGTCCTGCCACAGCTTGAGGTGCGAGTCATAGGAGACGACGGCGGCGCGGTCCGGCGGGTTCAGCGTCGCCAGCAGCTCGCGGGTGAAGGGCCGCAGGCGAAGCTGGCCGCTGATCCGGCTCGGCGTCAGATCGGCCTGGACGAAAAAAACCACGAGCTTGCCGGGCGATGGCGGAGGCGTCGTCAGCGCTTCGATCGCGCCCTCGTCGGGAACGCCCGGCGGAAGGGCCGGGAGAGCCGCGGCCTGGACGGGAGCGTCTGATCCGCTCTCGCCGATCCAGTCGAGGCCGGTCACGGGAATCTCCCGCTTCCCTACTTTCACCCGGAAATCTTGCGGTTTGAGGCCCAGGATGGGGCGCCCCCAGGTGTCCACCACCCGCACCACCACCGACACGATGGCGACGTCGATCTCGTCGGTGAACGACGCCGCGTCCTTCTTCTCTTTCTCTTTGGCGTCCTGCTTGTCCTGCGCGCGGAGCGCCGCCGGCGAGCTGAAGCCCAGCAGGCCTCCGAGTAGAAGCGCGAGTAGAAGCGCCAACTCACTCCGAAACATAAAGGACAGTGTAGCATCCCGCGGTGAGCTCCCAAACCTCCCGCATCTTCCGCGTTCTGTTGCAGCACCGTGCCGTGCGCGCCCTCGCGGCGGCTGCCGGCGAGACCGAGTGCCATCTGGTGGGAGGTTGCCTGCGCGACCGGGCCCTGGGACTGGTGAGCCACGATATCGACGCCGTGGTGACGGGGCGCGGCCGGGAGATCGCGGAGCGCCTGGCGGCGGAGCTGCCGGCCCGCTTCGTTCTTCTCGGCGGCAAGGACTTCGCCGCCTACCGGCTGGTGGGTCAGGACCTGACGCTCGACCTCTGGGACCGCGCCGGCACCACGCTCCACACCGACCTCGCCCGCCGGGACTTCACGGTCAACTCCTTCGCCCTGGCCTTAAGCGACGGGCTCCTCGCCGATCCCTTCGGCGGTCTGGACGACCTCGCGCATCGCATTCTGCGGGCCACCACTCCGGCGAGCTTCACGGGCGATCCGCTGCGCGTGCTGCGCCTGCCCCGGATGCTGCTGCGGCTCCCCGGCTTCGCCGCCGATCCGGAGACCTTCCTGCTCGCCCGAGCTTCAGCTCCCCACCTGGTGGAGGTGGCCGCCGAGCGGGTGCGCGACGAGCTCGCCATCCTTTTCGATCACCGGGACGCGCATCGCGGTCTCGCCCTGCTGGTCGCCCTCGACCTCTATCCCGGTCTCTGGCTGGGATCGCCCGGCGAGCCTGGCCGGCCCGGCGGCGCCGTGATCGAGCTCGAGGCTCTCCCGGAGCGGTGCCACGATCTACGGCAGCTCGACTCC
>DATIOS010000328.1:0-4972 GCA_035472915.1 Thermoanaerobaculia bacterium | reverse complement strand
GCTCGTGGCACGCGGCGAGTTCTCCATCGTCATTGCGGGGTTGGGGGTGAGCGCGGGCCTGGAGCCGCTGCTGGGTCCGCTGTCGGCGGCCTATGTATTGTTGCTCGCCGTGCTCGGTCCCATCCTGGCGCGCTTCGTAGCGCCCGAGCGCAAGCCCCTCAGATCCCAGGCGGCATGATCATGGTTCGCCGCCTGCTCGCCTTGGCGTTTGTCGCTCTGCTGTGGGCGTGCGCCGGAAACCAGGTTCTTCTGCACCCTGAAGCGCCGGCGATCAACCGCCAGGCGCCAGAGCGATTCCGGGTGCAACTGGAGACGAGCAAGGGTCTGGTCCTGCTCGAAGCTCACCGCGAGTGGGCTCCTCTCGGCACTGACCGCTTTTATAATCTCGTCCGGCACGGTTACTACGACGAGGCGCGCTTTTTCCGAGTGATCGCCGGCAAGTGGGCGCAGTTCGGTATCCATGGCGATCCGCGGATTTCGGCTCTCTGGCGAGGGCGGACGATTCCGGATGATCCACGCCGCGAGTCGAACCGGCGCGGCAGGGTCGCCTTCGCGTTTGCCGTCCCCAACGGCCGGACGACTCAGATTTTCGTCAATCTGAGGGATAATTCCGAAACTCTCGACGCGCAGGGATTCGCGCCGTTCGGAGAGGTGATCGAGGGGATGGACGTGATCGATGCGTTGAACGCCGAGTACGGCGAAACGGCGGGGGGCGGGATTCGCGGCGGCAAGCAGGAACCGCTGTTCGCAGGCGGCAATCGATATCTTGCCGGCGAGTTTCCGCGGCTCGACTTCATTCGCCGTGCACGGGTAATGAAATGAAGGGCAACTTTGGAGGCAACATGACGCCAAGGTTCCGGATCGTTCCTGTTCTCTTTGCTCTGAGTTTTTTCGCCGTGGCCGTCCTGCCAACGGCTGCCGCCTCCTATCCCGATCCGGTCGAAGGGGATTTCATCCTCCACGATTTCCGGTTTGGCACCGGTGAAACGCTGCCGGAGCTGAAGCTTCACTATCGAACGATCGGCCATCCGGTGCGCGATGCTCAAGGGATCACCCGCAACGCCGTTCTGGTGCTCCACGGCACCACGGGTGCGGGGACCAATTTCGTTTCAGAAACCTTTGCCGGCAAGCTCTTCGGTCCCGGGCAGTTGCTCGACGCGGCGCGCTACTTCATCGTGCTGCCGGACGGCATCGGTCACGGTCAATCGAGCAAGCCGAGCGATGGTCTTCACATGCGTTTCCCTCACTACACTTATGACGACATGGTGACCGCTCAGTACCGGCTGCTCACCGAGGGGCTCAAGATCAACCATTTGTTCCTCGTCATGGGCACGTCGATGGGGGGGATGCACTCCTGGGTGTGGGGAGAAGCGCATCCCGAATTCATGGACGGTCTCGTGCCTTTGGCCAGCGCGCCGACCCAGATCGCCGGCCGCAACCGGATGATGCGCAAGATGGCGATGGACGCCATTCAGGGCGACCCTGAATGGCGGCATGGCGAATATCAGGCGCAGCCGCGGCAGGGCATGATGGGCTTTCTTCACCTCTTCCTGATGATGACGAGCAGCCCCCAGCAGTGGCAGAAGACGGCGCCCACTCGCGATCAGGCGGACGCGTTCCTCGCCGAGCAGATGGCGCGCCGGCTGGCGACGCTGGACGCCAACGATGCGCTTTATGCGTTCGACGCCTCGCGCGACTACGATCCGTCGAAGGATCTGGAGAAGATCACGGCGCCGGTCCTCGCCATCAACTCGGCCGACGATCAGGTCAATCCGCCCGAGCTGGGGCTGATGGAGAAGCTGATGCCGCGCGTCAAACATGGAAAGTACGTGCTGATTCCAATCAGCGACGAAACGCGGGGGCACGGCACGCATTCCCTACCGGCGGTTTGGGGACGATATCTGGAGGCGTTCCTCAAGGAGCTGACGGGCAAGTAGCCCGGGCATTCCCGCCCACGGTATCCTGTTGTCCCCTCGGGGACGCCATGCCGGATCACGATCACCTCGCCCAGCGAATTCACGAGCTGCCTGACAAGCCCGGCATCTACATCTTCAAGGATGCCGGCGGGAAAGTCCTCTACGTTGGCAAGGCGAAGTCGCTGCGCAAGCGGGTGACGTCGTACCTGACGCGGGACCACGAGCCCCGCCTGGCCGTGATGATGGCCGAGGCCGTGGACCTGGAGTTCGTGGTCACCGACTCCGAGTCCGAGGCCCTGCTGCTCGAAAACAACTGGATCAAGAAGAAGAAGCCGCGCTACAACATCCTGCTGCGGGACGACAAGACCTACCCGTATCTCCGCATCACCCTGCAGGACGAGTATCCGCGCATCGCCTTCACCCGCCGCATCCGCGACGACGGCGCCGAGTACTTCGGTCCGTTCCTGCCAGGCGGGCTGGCGCGCAAGGCCATCAAGCTGGTCCAGAAGCTGTTCCAGATCCGCGTCTGCCGCATCGAGATCGATGGCTCGCTGGCCCGGCCGTGCCTGTACTTCGACATGCACCGCTGCCTCGGCCCCTGCGTTGCCGGCTTGACCACGAAGCAGGCGTACGGCGAGGCGGTGGACGAGGCGCGGCTGTTCCTCGCCGGCCGCAACGAACAGCTCGCCAAACGGCTCAAGCGGGAGATGTGGGAAGCCGCGGAGGCCGAGGACTACGAGCGGGCGGCCCAGCGGCGGGACACGCTGGCCGAGGTGGAGGCCATCTCTCAGCGGCGCAAGCTGTCGTCGGTGGAGGACGAGGATCTGGACGTCTACGGCGTCCACATTTCCGGCGGCAATGCGGCCGTGGCGTCGCTGATCATGCGGGGCGGGCAGGTGCTGGACCGCCGGGAGCTGTTCTGGGAGGGTGTCGGCCACATCACGCCCGAGTTCCTGCTGTCGGAGGTGCTGCCCCAAGTCTACGATCGCACGACGTTCATTCCCAAGGAGATCCACCTGCCGGTGGCGATCGAAGGCGAAGAGGCGCTCGTCGACTGGCTGTCGGAGAGAAAGGGAGAGAGGGTTTACCTGCGAATGCCCTCGCGGGGACCGAAAGCCGAGCGAGTGGCCCTTGCCATGCACAACGCCGAGCTGGCCCATAAACGGCGTTTCCGGGGCCTCAAGGTCGCGCCGGGCGCGACGGCTTTGGAACGGCACCTGGGGCTGGAGGAGCCGCCGCGGCGCATCGAGGGCTTCGACATCTCCCATTTCCAGGGCGGCGAAACGGTGGCCTCGATGGTGGTGTGGGAAGAGGGGCGGATGCGCAAGAGCGACTACCGCAGCTTCAATATCCGCGATCTCACCCAGCCGGACGATTTCGCTTCCATGCGCCAGGCGGTCGAGCGGCGCTACCGGCGGGTGCTGGAGGAGACGGGTGCGATGCCCGATCTGATCCTGATCGACGGCGGGCGCGGCCAGCTCAACTCGGCGCTCGCGGCGCTCGCCGAGCTCGGGGTGGAGGAGACCTCCGTCTGCTCGCTGGCCAAGCGGGAGGAGGAGATCTATCTCCCGGAGCTTCCCGAGCCCCTCCGCCTGGGACGGGATGACGCCGGTTTGAGGCTGCTCCAGGAGATCCGCGACGAGGCGCACCGTTTCGCCGTCTCCCGCCATCGCGCCCGCCGCTCGGCGCGCACGCTGCACAGCCGGCTGGACGAGCTGGCCGGCGTCGGTCCGCGGCGCCGCAAGCTGCTGATCCAGACCTTCGGCAGCCCTCAAGGCGTCAAGGAGGCCAGCCTCGAAGATCTCCAGAAGGCCCTGGGACCCGCCGTGGGAGAGCGCATCTTCTCGCAGCTCCACGAGGAGCCCCGCCCCGAGCCTCCTCTCCCAAGCGCCGGGGTCTAAGAGAGTGTCTCAAAGGGGGGAGCGACGTCGCTGCCGCCAGGGATTGAAATCCCCGGCTACCGACGCTTGTCCCCTCCGGGACTGCTATTTCGTTCTTCCCGTGTCCCGTAGGGACTATAGAGGGTAGCCAGGTGATTTCAATCCCTGGCGGCATAGGTGTCGTCGTCAACTACTTTTGAGACAACCTCTAGGATGGCGGGGGAACCCGTTTCAGGATGTAGATCGTCTGCCGGTTGCCCTTGAAGACGAAGGGACCGGGCAGGCTCCTCTCGGAACCGAAAGTCGCCTCGAGGTGATAGTTCTGCAAGATCCACTCGCGCATCGGCGGCTGGATCAACCGATGCCCGTCAGGAGCCTCGATCTCGCCGAGAACCAGGTAGTGGAACCGGCGCTTCAGGACGCGGCTCCAGGCCTTCCCCCACGGCCGTACCGCCGTCTCGCTGGGGAGGTTGTCGACGCGGCTGGGCAGAAAAGAGAGCTCCTGGGCGAACAGGATGCGCTGGTCGGGCTGGGCATGGTGGGCAAGCCAATTCAGTGCGGCCGTCCGCGAGTCCTCCAGGCGGAATTGGGATACGGAATACGGGTAGAGGGCGGGAGCGAAGAGGAGGACCGGAAGGATCGCCGCGGCCAGGTCCAGCGATGCTCGCCAGGAGGGCCGGGCGAGCCGGCGGCGGAGGCCGGCGTAGAGGAGGGCGGCGAGCGCGCAGCCCAGGGGCACCAGCGGCAGGAGGTTGCGGAAGGCCCGGAACGGATACGGCATCGCCAGCAGGAGAGTGGCCGCGGCAAAGAGCATCCAGCCGCACACCGGGCGCCGCCACTCGCGGTCGCGCAGGGCGACGGCGAGGCCGGCCGCCGCGAGGGCGAGGAAGACGAATCCCAGCTCAGGGTGGTCGAGCGGCAGGTCCCACTCCGCCCGGTGAACGGCCTGGTCCCAGAAAGAGCCCAGCTTGAGGGAGTCATAGAACTGCGTGATCTCCCGCGTGGCCGCCAAAACGTCCGCCGTCCGCAAGGCGAGGGCGGGCATGGCGGCGAGCAGGGCCGCCACCGCGGCCAACCCGGCGAGGAGGAGCCGGCGGAGCTTTTCGCTCCAGGCCGCCGCCGAGAGGAGAACGGCGAGAGCTACCGGCAGGCACACGAGGACGGCAGGGTACTTGA
>DATIOS010000327.1:0-5555 GCA_035472915.1 Thermoanaerobaculia bacterium | reverse complement strand
CCGCAAGGCGAGCACCAGGCGCGATTTGCCGATCCCGGCGTCGCCGCTGATCAGGATCGCCTGTCCGTTCCCTTCGCTGGCCAGACGCCAGCGGCTCAGCAGCAGCTCCAGCTCCTGCTCGCGGCCCACCAGCGGGACGAGGCCCGCCGCGCTCGCCTCGTGCGAGTCCATCAGATCCAGCACGCGGCGGGGAATCAACGGCACGGCGCTCCCCGGCACCTGGGCGGCAGGCAGCACCGCAAGGACGAAGCTCTTGTCGATCAGCGACGAGGTGGCCGGGCTCACGATCACCTCGCCCGGCTCCGCCAGTGACTGGAGCTGCACCGCCAAGTCGAGGGTCGCGCCCAGCGTCATCGGCTCCTGGCTCTGCGGCTCCATCGATACCACCGCCGAACCGGTATGGACAGCGACCCGCAACGCCAGGAAAATCGGCCGCCCGAGGTCCGAGACAGCGCTCATCTGCGCTGTCTGATCCGTCAGCTCGAGCGCGGCGCGGACCGCGCGCTGGGCGTTGTCCTCATGGCCCTGGGGAAAGCCGAAATAGAGCAAGAGCCGTTGGCCGCCCAGGGCGCCTCCGAGATGGCCGTCATAGCGTCCCGCCACGGTCTCCGCCAAGGCGCGGAACCGCAGCATCAGCTCCTCGAGAGTCTCGGGATCGAAAGCCTGCGGCGAACCAGAGGGGCTGTCCCGGCCTATCAGCTCGCAACACGCCACGGTCACTTGCCGCCGCTCGCTCGCCGGCGCGGAGGACGACTTGCCAGGAAGGCTCGCGCCGGGCGCTGGAATCTCTTGCACCGTATCCACTTTTTGACTGAGCAGATCGCGGATCTCCAGCGCCAGCGCGGAGAGGTGCTTTTCGATCTGCGGCTTCCGGCTCTCCGACAGCGTGCGGCCATTTCCGGGCCGGCCCTGCAGGCCTGCAAGCCAATCGACCGCCTCCCAGGCGCAGGGATGCACGAACAATGGAATGACCCGAAGGCCCTCGCTCTGGCGGCGCTTGAGCAGCAGCGGGACTTCGGTTCCACGGATGAAACCCGAGGTGAGGAATTCCTTGGAGATCAGGAGCACGGCCACCGCCGCGCGATTCATCGCACCGGAGATCTCCGGCAACCAGTCGTCGCCGGCGGCGATTCGATTGTCATCCCAGACCGTCAGCTCGCCTTCGATCTCCAGGACTTTCAGATGGCTGACGACGCGATCTTTCCAGACTTCATCCTGTTGGCTGTAGCTGATGAAGACCGTGGGACGGCCCCGAGACTCCCCCATTGCCGGCGGCATTCAATCATTATAGCTCTCAATTTTCATCCATCGAGCAGGACTCCAGAAACGCCCGCGCCTCCCCGAGGTCGGGGCTCTCACCGCTGAAGCCCTGACGAGCCTGGGCGACGAGCGCACGAGCGCCCGGTGTCCGGCCTTGGCTCTTCCACAGCTTCCCCAGGCTCAGAGCGGCACGCAGCTCCAGCGCTTTGGAGCCATCGCGGCGGTTCAGCTCCAGAGCCGTCTGAAAGAGCTGCTCGGCCTTGGCAGGTCCACCTTGTCCCGCGATCTCTTCCTGACCTTTGGCGTTCAGCAGGATTTCTCCCTGCAGGCGGTAGAGCTCTCCGATCCAGGGCCGCACTCCGCGCTCCTGGGCGATCGTCAGACCTTCGTCCAACGCCCTCCAGGCGTCGCAGGGAAGTCCCTGCAAGATCAGGATCTCGGCACGCAGGCTGAAAAAGTAGGCCATGGAGCTTCCCGCAAGGTGCGCGATGACCTGCTGTGAGCTGTCGAAATCACCCAACTCGATCGCAGGCGGTCCGCCTGTCGGCGCGTACAGCTCTGCCCAGGCCAGGAGGAAAGACGTGTGCCAGACCCAAAAGGAGAGGCCCAGCTCCACGGCGAGCTCGTGCACTTCTCCAACCCTCCGCCGGACGGTCTCCGCGTCGAGCTGAGTCTGAGCGAGCACCGCGGCAAAGCTGCAAGAGAAGGTGAGCGACAACGGATGGCCGAGCTGGCGGGAAAGAGCGATCGCCTGCTCGATCGTTTGCTGTGCACGGTCGATCTGGCCCAGGTGCCAGAGAGGTGGAGTGATCAAGCATCGAGTCACCACCCGCAAGTCCGCACCGGTACGGATGAGGAAAGAGTCGTCGTCCGCCGGGGCGAGCTCGTACGCTCTCTCCATTTCGATGACGGCTTGGGCGTTGTCGGGCAGGTAGGAATGATAGATGCCGAGTGAGAGCCAGGCCATGGAGAGCAGGACCGGACGCTGCTCGCTCTCGGCGATCCGCAGCAGGCGCTCGGCGAGGTCCAGGGCCTGCGCCAGGTGGCCGAAGGTTGCATGGTAGGTGAAGATTCCGTACACGGCCCAGAAGCGCTCTTCAGCCTCCCCGAGGCGTTCCGCCAGGAGCTCCGCCCGGACGTAGGCCTGCTCGACTTCCGGATCTATGTAGCCTCTGCCGGTCATGATCGCAGCCGCCCGGGCGTTCTGGATTCTGAGCTCGGTGCGGTCGCGCTCGGGGCCTGCCGCGAGATTTTCGAGCAGCTGGAGAGCCCGATCCAGATGGCCGATCGACTCCCGGCTCGCCGACCGGCGGCCGGCGAGATCGCCGGCGCGGAGCCAGAAGTCGATGGCCGGCTCGGTCTGGCCGGCTTCCGTAAAGTGATGCGCGAGGATCTCGGGCGTGGTCGCCGCGATCTCCGCAAAACGGAGCAGCAGCGCCTCGGCGATCTGGCCGTGGAGCTGTTGCCGCCGCCGCTTGAGCAGGGATTGATACGCCGCGTCCTGTACCAGCGCGTGCTTGAACAGATATCTCACCTGCCCGCCGAAACCCTTGCGATAGACGAGCTCCGCCTGCACCAGGCGCCGCAGCTCCAGTTGCAGCACCGCTTCGTCGGCGGTACAGACCGCCGCCAACAGCTCGAAGGAAAAGACGCGGCCGATCACCGATGCGATCTGGGCGATCTCCTTGGCCGCTCCCAAGCGATCGAGCCGCGCCGCCAGCGAATCACGCAGCGTCGCCGGCAGCTCGCCGGATTCGTGCGATTCCAGAACCGTCTTGGTCAGCTCCTCGACGAACAAGGGCACGCCATCCGTTCGCGTAACGATCTGTTGCCGGACGGCGGCCGGCAGGGATTGCGCACCTACCACCCGCTCGATCAGCCGCTCCGTCTCGTCGCCGTTCAGCGGCGCCAGGGTGATCCGGGACAGGTGGGCGAGCGGCCCCCACAGGGCCTCCGCCGTCTGCGACCGGACGGTCAGTAGCACCAGGAGGGGGGAGCCCGCCAACTGGTCGATCACGCGATTGATACAGTCGAGGCTCGTGGGATCGAGCCAGTGGAGGTCTTCCATCACCAGGACGAGTGGCTGCCGCTCAGCCATTCCCAAAAGGTACGCCACCAGCATCTCCAGCGTCTTCTCCCGCTGCCGTTCGGGAGACAGATGGAGAGCCGGGCAGCGGTCGTCGAGCGGCAGATCGAGCAGCGAGGCAAAAAGCGGCAGGGCGTCGGCGAGCCCAAGCGCCTGTAGCGCGCTTTCGAGCTGGTCCAACGGCGAGACGCCCGAAGGCTGGAGGAAAACCTGCCGTAGTTGAGCGACGACCGGCTGGAGGGGAGAGCCCTGGGTGAAGGGAGAGCCGAAGCACGACCACCATTGCGCCTCGCTCTGCTCCAGCCGCTCCCGCAAGGCGAGCACCAGGCGCGATTTGCCGATCCCGGCGTCGCCGCTGATCAGGATCGCCTGTCCGTTCCCTTCGCGCGCCAGACGCCAGCGGCTCAGCAGCAGCTCCAGCTCTTGCTCGCGGCCCACCAGCGGGACGAGGCCCGCCGCGCTCGCCTCGTACGAGTCCACCAGATCCAGCACCCGGCTGGGAATCAACGGCACGGCACTCCCCGGCACCTGGACGGCAGGCAGCGCCGCAAGGACGAAGCTCTTGTCGATCAGCGACGAGGTGGCCGGGCTCACGATCACCTCGCCCGGTTCCGCCAGCGACTGGAGCACCATCGCCAAGTCGAGGGTCGAGCCCAGAGTCGGCTCCTGGCTCTGCGGCTCCATCGACACCACCGCCGAGCCGGTATGGACGGCGACCCGCAGCGCCAGGAGGATCGGCCGCCCGAGATCCGAGTCAGCGCTCATCTGCGCCGTCTGATCCGTCAGCTCGAGCGCGGCGCGCACCGCGCGCTGGGCGTTGTCCTCATGGGCCTGGGGATAGCCGAAATAGAGCAAGAGACGCTGGCCGCCCAGGGCGTTGCCGAGATGGCCGTCATAGCGTCCCGCCACGGTCTCCGCCAAGGCACGGAACCGTTGCATCAGCTCCTGGAGAGTCTCGGGATCGAAAGCCTGCGGCGAACCAGAGGGGCTGTCCTTGCCCACCAGCTCGCAACACGCCACGGTCACTTGCCGCCGCTCGCTCGCCGGCGCGGAGGACGACTTGACAGGAAGGCTCGCGCCGGGCGCTGGAATCTCTTGCACCGTATCCACTTTTTGACTGAGCAGATCGCGGATCTCCAGCGCCAGCGCGGAGAGGTGCTTTTCGATCTGCGGCTTCCGGCTCTCCGAGAGCGTGCGGCCATTTCCGGGCCGGCCTTGCAGGCCTGCAAGCCAATCGACCGCCTCCCAGGCGCAGGGATGCACGAACAATGGAATGACCCGAAGGCCCTCGCTCTGGCGGCGCTTGAGCAGCAGCGGGACCTCGGTTCCACGGATGAAACCCGAGGTGAGGAAATCTTTGGAGATCAGGAGCACGGCTACCGCCGCGCGATTCATCGCCCCGGAGATCTCCGGCAACCAGTCATCTCCGGCGGCGATTCGATCGTCATCCCAGACCGTCAGCTCGCCTTCGATCTCCAGGACTTTCAGATGGCTGACAACGCGGTCCTTCCATGCTTCATCCTGATGGCTGTAGCTGATGAAGACCGTGGGACGGCCCCGAGACTCCCCCATTGCCGGCGGCATTCAATCATTATAGCTCTCAATTTTCGTCGATCGAGCAGGATTCCAGGAACTCCCGCGCCTCCCGCAGGTCAGGGCTCTCGCCGGTGAAGCCCTGTCGGGCCTGGGCGACGAGCGCGTGGGCTTCCTGCGTCCTGTCCTGACTCTTCCAGAGCTTCCCCAGGCTCAGAGCGGCGCGCAGCTCGAGGAATTTGGAGCCGTGGCTCCGGGCCTGCTCCAGGGCCATCTGAAACAGTCGCTCGGCTTCGGCCGGTCCGGCTTTCTCCTCAAGCCCTGGCTGGCTCTTGCCATCCAACAGGATCTCTCCCTGCCAGCGGTAGATCTCTTCGGCCCAGTACGTGACTCCGCGCGCCTGGACCTCGCGCAGACCCTCGTCCAAGGCCCGCCAGGCATCCCCGGGGCGCTCTCGTATGCAGAGGATCTCGGCGTGCAGGCAGAAGTGATAGGCCATGCTGGTTCCGGCACTCTCTACGATTTTCCGTTGCACGCTGTCGAAATCGCCGATCGCGGGCGTGCCGCCCACCGGAGCGACCAGCTCCGACCAGACGAGTCTGAAGGAAGCCTGCCAGGACCAATAAGAGAAGCCGAGCTCCACGGCGAGGTCGTACACCTCTCGGGCCGTTCGCCG
>DATIOS010000326.1:0-7119 GCA_035472915.1 Thermoanaerobaculia bacterium | reverse complement strand
GAGTCCCGTTTCCGGCCGATTGTCACTCCCGGCACCTGGCTGGGCATCGCCGCCGTGGGCAGCCTGCTCGTACTCGCCCTGGCGCGGCTGCGGCGGGATTAGCTTTGCTGCCAGAGACAACACGAGCCGAAGCTCCTGAGCCCGCCACCCCAGAGGCGGTGCTGGAAATCGCCGAGACGCTTGCCCGCGAGCTTCAGCCGCGGCGCAGCGAGCACGGTCGCTCCCTGACTCTGGAGTCTTCCTTGGAGCGCGATCTCGGGCTGGATAGCCTGGGCCGCGTCGAGCTGCTGGGCCGCCTGGAGAAGGCCTTCGGCGTCCGCCTGCCCGAGGAGATCCTGGCCTCGGCGGAGACTCCCCGCGATCTCCTCCAAGCCCTGCTCGCCGGCCAGCCAGCCACCGCCGGAGGCGCCAGGCTCCAGATCGTCGAACCGCTGGCAGTGGCTGAGGCGGCTCCCGATCGGACCCGCAGCCTCGTCGAAGTTCTCGAATGGCACGCCCAAACGCATCCGGATCGCCGGCACGTCCTCTATCTGCCGGGCGACGGCGACCCGGAGGAGCTGACCTATGCCGGCCTCCTCGACCGCTCGCGGGCCGTAGCCGCCGGCCTCCGGCATCTGGAGGTGGCGCCTGGCCAGGCCGTGGGGATCATGCTCCCCACGGGCCTCGAGTATTTCGCGGCCTTCTTCGGCGTCCAAATCGCGGGCGGCGTCCCGGTGCCCCTCTATCCGCCGGCCCGGCGCAGCCAGATCGAGGATCACCTGCGGCGCCAGGCGGGAATCCTCCAGACCGCGGGCGCCGAGGTGCTCGTCACCTTTCCCGAGGTGCTAACCCTCGCCCGCCTGCTGCGCGCTCAGCTCCCCGGGTTGCGCAAGGTGGTGACGGTCGCCGAGCTGTCGGTGGAGAACGAGACGGCCTTCGCAGCACCCGCGATCACGGTGAAAGGGAGCGATCTCGCGTTCCTTCAGTTCACCTCCGGCAGCACCGGCAATCCCAAGGGCGTGATGCTCACCCACGCCAATCTGCTGGCCAATCTGCGAGCTATTCAGAAAGGCGCCGACGTGCGGCCGGACGACGTGATCGTGAGCTGGCTGCCGCTGTATCACGACATGGGGCTGATCGGCTGCTGGATGGGCAGCCTCTACTTCGGCGTTCCCCTGGTGCTCATGTCGCCGCTGACCTTCCTGGCGCGCCCCTCGCGCTGGCTCGAAGCGATTCACCGCCACCGCGGGACGCTCTCCGCGGCTCCGAACTTCGCCTACGAGCTGTGCATCAACAAGATTCCGGACGAGGAGATCCAGGGGCTCGACCTTTCGTCCTGGCGCATGGCGCTGAACGGCGCCGAGCCGGTGAGCCCCGAAGCCGTGCGGCGCTTCATCGAGCGTTTCACGCCCCACGGCTTCAACCCGGGCGCCCTCTCGCCGGTCTACGGACTGGCCGAAAGCTCGCTCGCCGTGGCTTTCCCGCCCCTGGGCCGGCCGCCGTTGATCGACGTCGTGGACCGCGAGGCGTTTCAGCGCCACGGCCAGGCGGTGCCCGTGGCGGCGGACGATCCGCACGCGCTGCGATTCGTCTCCTGCGGGTTTCCCCTCTCCGGCCACGAGGTGCGCATCGTGGACGATGGCGGCCACGAGGTGGAGGAGCGCCGCGAAGGGCGGCTGGAGTTCAAGGGGCCCTCGGCCACCAGCGGCTATTTCAAGAACCCCGAGGCCACGGCTACGCTGGTGCACGGCGATTGGCGCGACTCGGGCGACCGTGCCTATATCGCCTCCGGCGAGGTCTACATCACCGGCCGGGTCAAGGACATCATCATCCGCGGCGGGCGCAACCTCTATCCCCACGAGCTCGAAGGGGCGGTGGGCGACGTGCCAGGCATTCGCAAGGGCTGCGTGGCGGTCTTCGGCAGCCCCGATCCGAAAACCGGCACCGAGCGTCTGGTGGTGATGGCTGAGACGCGCGAGCGGGATGGCGCCGCGCTGGAGACGCTGCGCCAAGCTGTGCAGGACGTGACGATCGATCTGTTGGGCGCGCCGGCCGATGTCGTGGCACTGGTGCCGCCGCACGGCGTGCCCAAAACCTCCAGCGGCAAGATCCGGCGCTCCTCGGCGCGAGAGCTTTATGAATCCGGCAAGGTGGAGCGCGGCGGCGGAGCGCTCGGCTGGCAGATCGCCCGATTGGCGCTTACCGGGCTGCGGGCACAAGTCCTGCGCCGCGTCCGTTCCCTTGGGGCAGGGCTGTACGCCTTGCGCGCCTATGGCTTTCTGGCGCTGCTCGCCGGGCCGGGCTGGCTCGCCGTCGTGCTGACGCCGGGGCTTGCCCGCCGGCGTCGCGTGGCGCGGCTTATGGGCCGCATTCTCTTCGCCGGCGCCGGCATTTCCCTCCGCCTGGAAGGTGCTGAAAACCTGAAGACGAACGGGCCGCGAATCGTGGCCTCCAACCATGCGAGCTATCTCGACGGCATGGTGCTCACCGCGCTGCTGCCGCCGGAGGTCTCGTTCGTGGTGAAGCGGGAGCTCGAAGGGAACTTCATCTCGGGAGTTTTCCTGCGCCGGCTGGGCGCTCTCTTCGTCGAGCGCTTCGATACCGCGCAGAGCGCGGGGGAAACGCGCAAGGCCCAGGATGCCATCCAATCGGGCGAGTCGCTGGCGATCTTTCCCGAAGGCACCTTCCGCCGCTACCCGGGCCTCCTCCCCTTCCGCATGGGCACCTTCGCCGTGGCGGTAGATGCTGGAGTGCCGGTCGTCCCGGTAGTGATCCGGGGAACCCGTTCGATCCTCCGCGGCGGCGAGATGCTCATCCGCCGCGGCAAGGTGACGGTGACCGCGGCCCCGCCTATCCACCCCGAAGGCACGGGCTGGCACGCGGGAATTCAGCTCCGCGATCAGGTGCGCAAGGCTATCCTGGAGCGGTATGGGGAGCCGGATCTGACGGAATGAATGTCGAATGGCGAATCAGGAATGGCGAATGGAAGAACTCGGATCTCAATTCTTAGAGGGTGTTTCAAAAGGGGAGACAGAGACGTCGGCGCCAGCCAGGAATTGAAATCCCTGGCTACCGACGCTTGTCCCTCCGGGACTGCAATCTCGTTCTTCTTGTGTCCCGTAGGGACTATAGAGGGTAGCCAGGTGATTTCAATCCCTGGCGTCATAGGCGTTGTCGTCAACCACTTTCGAGACAACCTCTTAATTCCCAATCACCGGCAGCTCCATCCACGAGGCTCGCCCCGCCTCCCGCCACACCGTCAGCCGCGGCGCCGGCGTCTGCTTCGGCGTGCGCGCATTGGCCTTGTCGGCGCCGGTTACGGTGACGCGGATGCGGTGGCCGGCGGCGAAGAGCGTGGAGGTGGGGTAGAGATCGATCACCAGCTCCACCGGCGTTCCGGGAGTCAGCGGAGCCCGGTCGGACTTGAGACCCCGGTGATAGGGGAGCCCGAGCAGGTTGTAGCCAGGATCGGCCGTGGCGCGGTTCGCGGCGCGGAGCATCCCCTCGGAGACGTAGCGTGAGTCACCTTTTTCGTTTACCTCCTCCAGATAGACGAAAACATCGGCGCCCGGCGTCGAGGACGATATCCAGAGGTGAGCGATCGGATGGCCGGTCACTTCCAGGGCGCCGGAGAGTGGAGGCGTCGTCCAGGTGAGCCCCTTGGCGTCGTGGGCAGAAAGCTCTGGAAATATCTGCTCGAGGCCCCACCGTGGATCGGGCGAGACCTCGGCCGAGTAGTCCACGGAGAATTCATCCTTCGCGCCTTTTTCCGTGGGCGCCGCCGTTGCCAGGGTTTTCGCTCCAAGCCAATATTTCGTCCGCCGCTCGTTGGGCAGCGGCCACGCCTTCGCGGACCGCCACGCCGTGCCCTTCGGCGCTCCGATCACGTAATAATGGACGGGATCTTCTTTCATGATCCCGTTGTCGATTCCCTTGAGCCAGTAATCCCACCACCGCAGGTGCTCGGCGCCGAAATCCAGGCGATTGCTCTGGGTGTGGGTCCACGGGCCGATCGTGATTCGCCTCGGGTTGTCTAGATTGTTGAACAGGATTGCCTCGTCCCGCACATAGCGGTCATACCAGCCGTCGAGGAGATAGATCGGGATCTTCGACTCCCGGATTTCTTTCAGATAGGTGATGGGCGTCCAGTCGCGGAAGACCTGCACGCCGGAAGCGGCGTCGACGCTGTCGCGGAAGGGCAGTGCGGCGAAGATGTCCGCCGCGCTGCGATTGGCTTTGTGCTGCTCGACGGCGGCCTTGAGGAGAGAGCCGTCCTTGTCCTCGTCCACGGGGAGGGCCGGCTTGTCGACGTCCAGCTCCCGCACCAGGTTGCTCCACATCTCGATGAATGGGCCGTGATAGATACCGCCGCGATAGATCAGCTCGTACACGTCGGTCCCACCTACCTCGGGGAAGATGGCTTTGAGATGGGGAGGCTTGCGGCTGGCGGCCAGGTACTGGGTGAACGCCAGATACGATCGCCCATACATGCCGACCTTGCCGCTGGACCACGGCTGGGTCCCGAGCCATTCGGTGACGTCATAGGCGTCGTCCGTCTCGTGGGTGCTGAACATCCCCTCGAACTTGCCGAACGACGCGCCGCTTCCTCGCGCGTCGACCACCGCCACCACGTAGCCATGCCGGAGCACGTCCGCAAGCCAGGGGAAGGAGTCCAGGATCGTGTACACCTTCCCCTTCTCCCGCAGGGCTCGCTGATAGCGATGATGCGTCCACACCACCGGCAGCTTCTCCGTCGCCACCTTGCCCTTCCGCGCCGGCCGGAAGATATCGACCGCCAGCCGCGTCCCGTCCCGGACTGTCACGTAGCGGGAGCTGCGCACCCAGCCGTCGTAGACCGCCTCGGAGTAGCCCGAGTACTTGCCGAAGGCGGAGACCTTCTCGGTTTTCTGGACCGGAGGGACGGCGGCGGAGAGCGTCAGCGACGCGAGGATCAGGGCGGCGACGAGCAGGAGAGAACGGCGGAACGGTCTGCGAGTCATGGCACCTCCTTGGGGAGCTTACCTTGGATACGAGGGAGAGGTCAGTCGGGTTACAAGAACGATCTGGGTCTCGGCGTGGATCGTCCGGAGCTCGGCACAGACGGTCCGGATGTCGGCACGGACGGTTCGGAGATCGGCACGGATGACCCGGATCTCGGCGCGAACGATCCGGATCTCGGCACGGGTCGTCTGGAGATCGGCGCAGATCGTCCGGATCTCGGCGCGGACCGTCTGGAGATCGGCGCGGACCGTCTGGATCTCGGCACGGATGACCCGGATCTCGGCGCGGGTGACCTGGATCTCGGCGTGGATGACTCGGATCTCGGTCCAGGTGATCCGGACCTCGGTACAGGTGGTCTGGAGATCGGCACGGGCCATCGGGAGATCGGCACGGACGACTCGGATCTCGGTACGGATGACCTGGAGATCGGCGCGGATGGCTTGGATCTCGACACGGATCGTCTGGAGCTCGGCGCGCGGGAGAGCCAAGCCATGGGATATCCTTGTCTTCAAACAATCTTTCAATAACGAGGGGAATCCCACTTCATGAACAATCTCCTCCTCCTCGCCCTCCTGTCTGCCGTCCACGCACAACCCGCCCCGATCCTCGTTTCCCCCGCCTGGGTCCTGAAACACCATTCCGTCCCCGTGGACGTGCGGCCGGAGGCCGCCTTTGTGGCCGGCCACTTGCCGGGCTCAGTGCGGATCGTGGTGACGCCAGACTGCGTGGCGGCGGGGATTGACTGCGTTCAGAAGGAGCTTGGCAAAGCCGGTCTTGCGGGGGACGAGACCGTGGTGGTCGTCGGGGACGACGGGAACGCGGTGGGGGAGGCGTTCTGGCTGCTGGAGTGGGCGGGACTGAAAAATGTGAAGGTTCTCGCCGGCGAGATGCCAGCGCAGGGAAAGATGGAAATAGGGCCCGGGACGCGAAAGGCTCGGACTTTCACGGCGCATGCTTCGGAGTCGGCCGGCGCAGACGCGGCGTGGGTGCAGGCGCGGCTCGGGGAAAAAGGTGTGGAGCTCCTGGATCTCCGGGATGATGGGCTCTGGATGGAAAAAGAGTACGAGGCGCCGGCTCGCTTCGCGGCGGGGCACGTTCCCCACGCCTTGCCGTTCGATTTCCGGCGCTGGCTTCCCACGGACCGCCAAGCGGCTGGCGCGATGTGGAAGACGCTCCAGACGCTGGGGCCGCGCGAGGTGACGAAGGTCAACCCCAAGGCTGAATTCGTGCTCTATGGAGAAGGGCCGGCGGATCTTCAGCCGGGGCTCGGGTATCTGCTGTTGCGCTGTGCGGGAATTCCCGTGCGCGTTTTCCCCGGAGGTTTCGGCGAGTGGTCCAAAGACCCTGCGAACCCGGTGGTGCGCATCGTGGGCGCGCCGGAGGTCAGCCGCTTGCTGGAAGCTGAAAATCCCGGCCTGCCGGACAAGGCTGCGCAATCCGTGGTGCTGCTCGATCTGCGGGAGGCCTACGACTTCAAGCTCGACCATATTCCGGGAGCCGTCAACTTCCCCGCTTATTCGGAGGACGCGTCGATCGAGAAGGTCGTCGAAGAAAAATGGCCCCAGGCCAAGGCCGCGCGGACGCCGCTGGTCCTCTACTGTTATGGCCGCGGCTGCATTCGCAGCCGGGACGCCGCGGCCAAGCTGGCGCGGGCCGGATTCACGAATCTGCTGTGGTTCCGCGAGGGACTCGACGCGTGGCGATCGGCGGGATTGCCCCTTGCAGAACCCGGGCATTGATCGAACTTCAAGGCGTCATCGTTCAAGTTTCGACGCCGGTACCCCCCCAATGTAGAGACGCCCACGGGGAACCCCGTGGGGCGTCTCCGAATCGGGAAAAACGATCCGATCTGAAATGAATCCGGCGGCGGCGCGCGGGTTTACAGTTTACCCTTGCGATGCGGGTGAATTGATTCGAGGACCATACGAACGGAACCTGGATCTGCCCGCGGAGATCCTCGGTTTCGGAAAGGTTTTCGCCGCATCTGAGACGCCCCACGGGGTACCCGTGGGGCGTCTCTACATTGGGGGGACGCCGGGCCGGATGAGACCTGCTTCGTAGGCCAGCACCACGACCTGGACCCGGTCACGCAGGGCGAGCTTGGACAAGATCCGCCCCACGTGGGACTTCACGGTGGCC
>DATIOS010000325.1:0-14860 GCA_035472915.1 Thermoanaerobaculia bacterium | reverse complement strand
GATTCGAGACCTCGACGGCGGCAAGACGCGAGAGCTGGCGCCTCCTCCCGACGGCACCGTCTCCTCGCCTGCCTGGAGCGCCGATGGCCACACCGTCTACGCCGCGGTGGGTCTTCGCGGCTTCATCGATCTTTGGGCCTTCCCGCTTCCCGCGGTCAACGCGGCCAATCCGGCGCCCGTTCCTCTCACTCGCACCCAGGGGGCGGCGCTCGCTCCCGCCCCCACTCCCGACGGCTCGGGGCTCTTCTTCCTTTCCCTCCAGCCTGGCGGCTTCGATCTGCGCCGTCTCCCCCTTGCCAAGGACGCACTGGCCGCCGCTCCGCCTCCACCCGCCGACCTTCCCCGCGAGCTTAGCCCCGCCATCCGTCCCCGCACACCAGCGGCCCCGGCACCGCTCAATCTGGCCGAGGTGCCGCCGAGCCGGCCCTATGGCAGGGGCCGCCAGGAGTTGTTTCCGCTCCTCTCCGGCAGCGCCACGTCCTCCGGCGGCGTAGCCGAGATCGGCATGCGCGGCGGCGACGTCGTGGGACGCCTGGATTGGCTGGTGCTGGGCGCGCTCGGGACCAACGGCTGGCCGCAGGGCGGCGCGTTCGCCGCGACGTGGCGGGGTTGGTCCCTGGAGGTGGGGGCGCATCTCTTCCAGTCGCGCGAAAGGCCGAGCGACGAGCAGGGACAAACGGCGCCAGGGGGTATCGATCTCGACCGCCTGGGGCTTGAGCTCTCCGCCGGTCGCGGCTGGCAAATGAGCGGCGGCCGGTTCAGCTTCGCCGGCAGAGCGCTCTGGGACCGTATCGACCCCGTCGGGGAGCAGGCTCTGGACCAGCGGTTGGCTTCGCTGACCGGAACCTGGGCCGGTTACCGCCGCTTCGGTCCCCTCTGGCGTCTGCAGCCGAGCCTCTCCGCCCACTACGAGGCCGGCAGCTCGGAGGGAACCGGCGGCTGGTCCCGGTATGGCGGTACCGTCCAGCTGGGAATCTCCCACCAGAGCTATCGCCTGGGCCTCTCCTGGCGGCGCGACGACTCGCGGGGCCTCGACCGAGACCTCGACCGCTATCAACTGGGCGGTTCCGAGATCTCCCTGCTTCCCGAGTCCGCGCTGTCGAACCGCATCGCCGTCCCTGCCCTTCCGGTGGGCACCCTTCTCGGCGACGAGCACGAGCAGCAGCGGGCCGAGCTCGTCATGGGGTTTCTGCCGGCTCCCCTGTTCTACGAGCGCCACCGCCTCTGGAGCCGCGACGGCGCCAAGGGCGACTGGCTCAGTCTGGCCGGCTTCCAGTACCTCTTCAACCTCGGCCCGATCCCCGTCGGCCGGCTGCCGGCGCTGGATCTCGAGTTGGGTGTGGCGCGAATCCTGGACGATCCGACGGGGAGACTGAAGAACGACACGAGGTGGTGGCTGACCACGGTGGTGAGGCCCTGAGGATTTTGGATTTGCGATTTTGGATTTTGGATTGGCAGTAGACTCCGGGGCCTTCAGAGACCTACGCGATGTCCAACCACCTCTTCATCATCCGGCTTTCGGGCGACTTCTACACCAAGGCGCGAAAGACGCGCATGCGGTTCTTCCGGCGATTGGCGGCCAATCTGGAGGCGGCGCTCGTCCAGCACGGCATAACCTACCGGCTGGAGAAGACGTGGAGCCGCATGTACCTGGGGACTCCCGAGCCCGGCGCCGCGGAGATCGCGGCCCGCGTCTTCGGCGTGCAGTCGGTCTCCGAGGTCAGGCGCCAGAGTTGGGAAGGGCTTGAGGATCTCGTTTCCCTGGGCGTCGAGACCTTCGCCGAAGCGGTGCGGGGGAAGAGCTTCGCGGTGCGTGCCACTCGCCGGGGCGAGCGCGACCGCATCGGCTTCGACTCGACGCGGATCGAAAGCGCCCTCGGCCGCGCCCTGCTGGATGCCGGAGCCGGACGAGTCGATCTCTCCGCGCCGGAGGTGACGGCCCACGTCGAGCTCGAGCCGGGCACCGTCCACTTCTTTTTCGACAAGGTGCGCGGCCATGGCGGCCTGCCCATCGGCGTCGAGGGACGGGCCGTCGCCCTGGTCTCCGGCGGCTTCGACTCCGCGGTGGCGAGCTGGCTGCTGCTCAAGCGCGGCGTGCACCTCGACTATGTGTTCTGCAACCTCGGCGGCACCGCTCACCGGCTGGGCGTACTCAAGGTGATGAAGCGTATCGCCGAACAGTGGAGCTACGGCACCTCGCCGCGCCTCCACGAGGTGGACCTGGCGCCTTTGGTCGCCGAGCTGCGGGACAAGGTGCAGCCCCACCACTGGCAGATCGTCCTCAAACGGCTCATCCTCCGCGCCGGCGCGGCCGTGGCCCACCGCGGCGGCCGCCTGGCGCTGATCACCGGCGATGCCATCGGCCAGGTCTCCTCCCAAACGCTGCAAAATCTCGCGGTGATCACTCAGGCCTCCACCGCCATCCCCGTGCTGCGCCCCCTCCTGGGCTTCAACAAGGAGGAGATCATGGAGATCGCCCGGCGCATCGGCGTCTACGATCTCGCCGCCGTGGTGGCCGAGTATTGCGACCTCAATCCCCCCAAGCCCACCACCCGGGCCGCGCTCAAGGACGTGCTGCGAGACGAAGCCGCTCTCGATCCGGATCATCTCGGCAAGTTGGTGGACGACCGCCAGATCTTCGAGCTGTGCCAGGTCGACCCTGAGGCCGTCGCCGCGCCGGTGCCCGAGGTGGACCGACTGCCGGCCGGGGCCACTCTCCTCGATCTCCGCCAGAAGCCGGCTTACCAGGGCTGGCACTATCCGGGAGCCCTCCACCTGAATCTCCCCCAGGCCCTCGCGGCCTACCGCTCCTTCGCTCGCGACCGGCCCTACGTCCTGGTCTGCGAGGTGGGCCTCAAGAGCGCGCACCTCGCCGAGAAGATGCAGGAGGCCGGCTTCGAGGCCTATCAACTCAAAGGCGGCCTCAAGGGATTGATGGAGCTGGCCGAGCGCGAGCGGAAGTCCGACCTCTCCCTGCTGGCTCCCGCCTTGCGGGACGGCTAGCGGGCGCCCGGGCCTACAGCCGGAACTCCCGAGTTTCCCCGTCCTTGAAAGTGATCACCAGGCTGCGGCTCTCCACCGACCGCACGTGTCCGGCGCCGAAGATGGGGAGGGTCACAGCGTCTCCCGCCACCAGGTTTTCCGGCCGGCGGTCGCCGATCAGAGGGGGCAGCGGCAGTACTTCAGTGGCTGTCTGGGGGCGGACGGGCAGCTCGGCGGGCGGTGGCGCCGCCAGCTCGCGGATCGGCCGGGAGCAGTTGTCGCAGTGGCCGCAGCGTGTCCAATCCGGTTCCTCCCCGAAGTAGTCGAGCAGGGCCTTCCAGCGACACAGGGCTGTCTGGGCGTAGAGAACCATGCTCCGCAGCCTGTCGCGGTCGGCATCGGCCAAGCGCTCGTAGCGGTCCGCCATCTCCTCCAACTGCTCCGGCGAAAGACCAGAGAGGGTCAGGCGGTAGAGGCCTGGCTCAGGTTCGGCCACGATCCCCAGCTCCTTCATCGTCGCCAGCACAACTTTTACTTTGCCCAGCACCACACTCGCGGCCCGCTCGTTGATCTCGCCGGCACTGAGCACCCGGCGCTCGGCGCCCAGGCGCTCCAGGGCCTTGTAGACCAGTGCGAAGTGCTCCCGCTTCGGGTAGCGCCCATTGAGGAAGAAGACCTGGGTGTTGCGGTCCTCGTGCTGGTAGAAAAGGATGCAACGAGCCGGTTCGCCGTCGCGGCCGGCGCGCCCCGCCTCCTGATAGTAGGCATCCAAAGTCCCGGGCAGGTTGTAGTGGATGACGAAGCGGATGTCCGGCTTGTCGATCCCCTCGCCGAAAGCATTGGTGGCAACGATCACCCGAGCGTCGCCGGCCATGAAGCGCTCCTGGTTCCGCTTGCGCTCCCGCGTGCCCAAACGGCCGTGGAAGCGCGCCACTTTGAGCTCCAGGCTCTCAAGATGGCCGGTGACCTCTTCGGAGTCCTTGATGGTGGAGACGTAGACGATACCCGTCCCCTCCATCTCCGCGAGGAGGCGGCCCAGACTTTCGCGCTTCGACTCCTCCCGCGGCGTGGAGATCACCTCCAAGCGAAGATTCTCCCGGTAGACACCGGCGTCGATCAAAGGTTGACGCGGCGTGCGCCCGAGAGTCGAAATTTGAGCTGTTTCTGCCATGCGAGCCCCTTCCTGGGAAAAGCTGAGCGATTGAGAGCAAGCGCCGTGCCGGGTATGAAACGACCGGGCCGCCCTACCTGCCGGAACCATTGACGCTGCGCCGCTGTCTGGCTACACTCCTTCTACAAAACGACGAAGGGGAATCGGTAGGACTTGCACTGCTCTCCCCCTGGGGAGGTCTTCCAGAGCGAGGGTAGAAGGCGCAGTTATTTCTTCATGGAGTAGAAGGTAATGGTTACTTTCATGGGTGTGCTGATCCTTGGAGCCGTGTCGGGGTACATGATGGAGCAACAGTGGGGAGCCCATCTCATACGCTGGACCCGCCAGCACCGGATGCGCATGCGCGTGCTTCGCCGCAAGGGAGTCAACCCCCTCCGCGCCTGGCTCGGCGAGTAGGCACCGAGGGCTCCTAGATTCCGAGACAGATTTTCCCGAAATGCCCCCCTGCCGCCAGGTGACCGAAAGCGGCGCGGGCTTCGGTGATTGGGAAGACACGGTCGACGACCGGACGCAGGGCGTGCAACGAGACGGCGCGGTTCAGCGCTTCGAAGCCGTCGCGGGACCCGACCAGCATTCCCTGCACGCGGACGTTCTGCATGAAGATGAGGGGAAGCGCGATCTCGGCCGTGTTGCCGGCGAGATTGCCGATCAGGGAGATCGTGCCGCCCATCCGCACCGCCTTGAGCGACTGCCCGAGGGTGCCGGCGCCGCCGACTTCGACGACGAGATCGACCCCGGCGCCGCCCGCCAGCTCTTTGGCTTTAGCTCCCCAATTCGGCGTTTCCCGGTAGTTGATTCCGAGGACCTCCGGGCCGGCACCCAGCTCCCGGGCGCGGGCGAGCTTCTCGTCGCTGGACGAGGTGATGATCACCCGGGCACCCCGGAGCCGCGCGAGCTGCAGAGCGAAAATCGAGACGCCGCCCGTCCCCTGGAGGAGCACCGTATCGCCCGCCGTGACGCCCTGCAGGCAAGTCCAGGCGGTGACTCCAGCGCACGGCAAAGTGGCGGCCTCCTCGTCCGTCAGGTGATCGGGAATCTTCACCAGTCCTTCCTGATCGTAAACAGCCAGCTCGGCGAGGGTGCCGTCGAGGGGGCCGCCGAGCGTGGAGCGCAAGCGCTCGCGCGTCGGCTCTCCCGCAATCCACGCTTGAGCGAAGATGCCGCTAACCCGATCGCCGGGACGGGCGCGGGTCACGCCTTCGCCCACCGCCACGACCTCGCCGGCGCCGTCCGAGCAGGGGATGAGCGGCAGCTTCAGCTTCGGGTTGTACTTGCCTTCGACGGTGAGGAGGTCGCGATAGTTGAGCGAGGCGGCGCGCAGCCGCACCAGGGCCTGGCCCGGTCCGGCCACGAGGTCCGGCCGTTCGACGACCTCCAGATGGTCCAGCCCGAAGCCGCCGCGAATCTCCACCGCGCGCATTGACGTCAACCCTCCAGCGCTTTCCGGATCTTCTCCTGAAGCTCTCGGGCCGTGGATTCGGCGAGCTTCTTCGCGGGCCAGCCGATTCCCAGACCATCATTGCCTAATTTCGGGATGATGTGGAAGTGCACGTGCATCACCACTTGGTGGGCTTCCGAGCCGTTGTTCTGGAGCACGTTGTAAGCGGTGGCGCCGGTGGCCCTGAGCACCGCCCTGCAGAGCCGCGGCAAGACTCTGCCGAGCGCCGCCGCCGCGTCGTCTGAAAGCTGGTGGAGCTGCGCCTTGCGCTCCTTGGGAATGACCAGCGTATGGCCATCCGACAGCGGCCCGATATCCAGGAACGCGAAGACGTGCTCGTCCTCGTACACCTTCCAGGAGGGGATCTCCCCGGAGAGGATCTTGTCGAAGATGGTGGGTTGATGATCGCTCATGGCGGCTATTGTATTCCTTGTCCTTCTCCCTCTTCTCCCGGTGTGGGGGGTGGCGAGGGGGCGGGAGAAGAGGGCCGGGGTGATGAGGGTCTTGGGTGGGGGAATCTCGCGAGCCAGGGACGAAGCTCCCGGCTGGTGTAGCATCGCGGTGGAGGCAAAGCGCTTATGCGGGTGGTGATCACCGGCGGATCAGGTTTCATCGGCAGTGCGGTGGCCCGTGAGATGGGGGGAGCGGGGCACGAGGTCGTCGTCCTGACGCGCGACCCGTCCAAGGTGAAGACGCTCCTCGCCAATACCCGAGCGGCGCAGTGGGACGGCAGGACCGGCGACGGTTGGGCTTCGCTGCTCGACGGGGATACCGCCATCGTCCATCTGGCGGGCGAGAGCATCGCCGCCGGCCGCTGGACCGCCAGCCGGAAGCAGCGTATCAAGGCGAGCCGCGTGGACTCCGGCGGGGCCGTGATGGCCGCCATCCGTCAGGCGAAAGAGAAGCCGAAGACGCTCCTTCAGGGCTCGGCCGTGGGAATCTACGGACCCTGCGGCGACGAGGTGGCCACCGAAGGACACCCGGCGGGGACGGATTTCCTGGCTGACTGCTGCGTCGACTGGGAAGCCTCGACCGTGGAAGCTGAAACGCTGGGCGTGCGGCGGGCCGTCGTGCGCACCGGAATCGTCCTGAGCGGCGAGGACGGCGCCCTCCCCAAGATGGCCCTCCCTTTCCGCTTGGGGGTGGGCGGCCCCCTGGCCGGCGGGCATCAATGGTTTCCCTGGATCCACCTCGCCGACGAAGTGGGCGCGATCCGCTTTCTCCTCGAACGGGAGGATGCCCGCGGCCCATTCAATCTCACGGCGCCTCAGCCTTTGACCAATCGCGACTTCAGCCGCGTGCTGGGCAAGGCCTTGCACCGGCCGAGCCTGGCGCCGGCGCCGGGTTTCGCTCTGCGCCTCGTCCTCGGCGAGATGGCCGATATGATGCTCAACGGCCAGCGCGCCGTGCCGCAACGGTTGCTGGAAATGGGCTACACCTTTCGCTTTCCGGAGGCCTTGCAGGCCCTCCGCAACCTGTTCGACTAAAGGGAGGGGCATTTTGCCCGAAGCCATTCGCGAGGGCGACATCCCGGGCGTCCAGCTCCGCCGGCGGCAGCGGCTGGCGGTACTCCGGGAGGAAGCCTGGACGTGGCTCGTCGAGCCGGACAAGCTCGCCCGCTGGCTGGCCGACGAAGCCGAGGTGGAGCCCGGACCGGCGGGTGGACTGCTGCTGCGCGGCACGTCTCCCCGCGTCGATCCGCCGCCGGCGCCCTGGCGGGAGCGGGGGCGGACGGTGGAGCTCGTGCCGCCGGAGCTGTGGGGTCTCTCCTTCGAGCGGCTGGACGCCAACTGGCAGGCCGCCACCCGCCTCATCCTGCGGCTCTACGCCGTCCCAGGAGGTAGCGAGCTCGACGTTCTCCAGCACGGCTTCCAGCGACTGCCGCTGTCGATCGGATTGACGGTGTGGGAGAGCTACCGCCTGCGCTGGCGCACCGCCCTGGCGCGGCTGGCGGCGGCCGTGGTGGAATGAGAAAAGGGCGGCCCGGAGGGCCGCCCTCACGCCAGCACGATTCGTTTTAGAACCTCAGACCCACTCCGAAGCGGTAGGTCCGCGGCTGCTGGAAGCCCAGGGCGTTTACGGCCTTGCCGAAGTCCGGCCCCTTCACAAAGTTCACACCCTCGACGGGCTTCTCGGTGAACGGGTTGAACGGCAGGCAGTTACCCGTGGGCGACTGCGGGCATTTGGCGCCGTTGTCCGCGGTCAGGATGGAGGTGTTGAAGTACCTGATGTCCGTGGTGTCCACCTTGTCCGCGTTGAACACGTTGATGACTTCCGGCTTCAGGAAGAGGTCGATCTTGCCGACGCGGAAACCGTAGTTGAGGCCGATGTCCGTCCGCATGACGTTGGGAGTGGTCAACGCGCCCCGCGCGCTGAAGAAGTAGTTAACCCGGGGGGGAGGTGAAGCGTAGCCGGGGTTGGTGACGAAAGGCTGCGTCCGGATGGTCCCAACCTCCTCGTACGGGTGTCCGGTGGCGTAGCTCTCGAACACGCTGGCGCTCAGGCTGTTGTGGCCGTGGTCAAAGATCTTGTACACGCCATAGAGGTTCACCCGGTGCCGCTGATCGATGGAGAGCGGTCCGTCCGGGGAGTTCCAGCGCACGTCAAAGTACTCCGGATAGTTCCCGAGGCCGCCGGGGACAGGCCCGCTGCCCTGGTTCTCGGCGTTGTAGTTGCCCTCGGTTTTCGACATCGTCCAGTTGCCGCCAAGGTCGAACTTGTCCGAGACCTGGAAGCGGAACTGGGTATGCAGTCCTTTGTAGGTCCGGTCGTAGAGCGTGTCGTTGTTTTGGACCAGCGTGAGATCGAAGGTCTGCGAGACGCTGCCGATTTGCCCGGTGACTTTGCCTGTCGAGGTGTCGGTGCGCTGGTGATAGAAGTCGCCCCATTTGCGATAGACGGCGTCGGTCCGCAAGAGGCCGCGGTTGCCGATCCGCGTGGTCACGCCAACGGTGTACTCCTTTACGCTGGGCGAGTCGAGCGAGCCGCGGATCTGCACGTTGAGGCCGCGGATGGCGGCTGCGATCACCGGCTGGACGCCACCGCCGACCGGGCTCGCCACCGTGGGGAGGCCGCCGTTGGCGCCGGCGAACCAGGCGAAGGCCTGGCGAATGGCCTCGTCCTGAGAGAGGTTGCCGTTGATCGTCGGCCCCAGGTACGTCCACTGGAAGGCGGCAGGTACGCCACCCGGAGAGCTGCTGTCGCCGATGGTGTTGGCCAGCGCCGTTACGTACTTGCCGTAGCTGGCATGAAGGACCAGGTTGCCGTTCCCCGTCGTGTCGAACGTCGTCGCCAGGCGAGGGCTCACCGCGGAGTCCTTGGCGACCTTCTGGCCGGCTGCGTTGGTGCCGTCGTTCTGGTCATACCGCAGGCCGAGGTTCAGGGTCAGCCGGTCGCTGAAGCGCCAGGAATCGTTGACGAAAGCCGAGTTCGTCTTGAATTTGGTTCCCTGGCTCGTCTGGAGAATGGGATCGAACTCGAAGACCGTCGAGCCGTCGGGCTTGAAGATGGGGAAGATCTGTCCGTCGCTGGTGACGTTGGCTGAGGTTCCGATGATCCGCCAGTCGCTTCCCGACTGGTGGTTGTCGGACCGGCGGATGTCGTTGAAGGTGTCGTAGCCGGCCACGATGTCGTGCGAGCCCTTGCTCCCCGTCGAGAGGAAGTAGGAGGCCTTGACGAGGGCGTTCTTGTTGTTGCGGTCCTCGGGCGTGCAGACGCCGCAGAAGGTCGGGCTGTGGTACCGGGCGCTGCCACGGGAGCGGTCGAGCAGCAGGGTGCCTTCGATGAGGTCCGTCGAGGGGGCGCCCGAGCCGATGAAGGAGAATTTCCGCTGGGAGTACTGGCCGCTCAGCAGCAGGTTGTCGGTAAGGGTGCCGGTGTAGTTGACCGACCACAGCTCCTGGGGAGTTTCCCGGTTGACGAGGCTGGCCGTGTCCAGGATGGTGCCGAACGAGTTTCCGTTTTCCTTGTCATTGATCTTGCTGTAGGAGCCGAGCAAGCTCTGGCTGGGCGTGATCGACGCGGTGAGCTTGCCCTCGTAGCGCCGCTGAGGCCGAACGTCGTCATAGGTAGCGCCAGGAAAGATGATGACGTTTGGGTTCGCTATGTCTCTCACGGCCGTCGTGTTGCCCGTCGTTTTACTCTTGATGTCGCGGCCGGCGAGGAAGAACCAGAGGCGGTCGCGCAGAACCGGACCGCCCAGAGTCGCCTCGTAAGTCGGCACCGTATCGTTGGTCTGGGTGGTGGTCAGCGGCGTCTTCTCTTGCCAGTTCTGGTTGTTGAAGGTGGTGCGGAAGGAGCCGGAGAAGTCGTTGCCGCCCGACTTGGTGAGAACGTTGACCACGCCACCTGAGAAGCGGCCATACTCGGCTGACACACCGGCGGTCGCCGTGGTGGTCTCCTGGATGGCGTCCTCGATGAACAGCTCGAAGGCCTGGCCGCGGATGTTCTCGTTGAGCACCACGCCATTGAGCAGGAAGAGGTTCTCGTAGGTGGGAGCACCCGAGATCGTGATGTTGCTCAGGCCCGTGCCACTGTCCTTGGACGGACCATTGGGCTGCACTCCGGGGGACAGTGCCACGATCTGGTTGATCGTGCGGCCCGCCGGCAGTTGGTCGACCAGCTTCTTGGTGTAGGTGGTTGCCGCCTGAGTGCTCTGCGAGATGCTCTCGAGGCTGCCGGTGACCACGATCTCCTCGGTGACCGCGGCGGCCGCCATCTCCGCGTCCAGGGTGCTGGCCTGCGCCGCGGCGAGCGTCAGCTCCTGCTTCACCGACTGCAGACCGTCGCGCTCGAAGAGCACCGAGTAATCACCAGGCGGCAGCGACGGGAAGTTGTAGTCGCCGCTGTTCGACGTCGTGGCCGACTTGCTTCCCTGCAGGTTGGGCGAGCTCACGGTCACCTTGACCCCAGGCAGCGGATCGGTGCCGGTCGAAACCCGGCCCGAGAGCTTGCTGTTGGGGTTCCCTTGGCCATTGGCCGGAGGACTCCACGTCCAGAGGAGGGCGAACGCCAAGCCGAAAACGAAGGCTCTCATTCTCATGCACCGTCTCCTTTCCGGGAGCTCGTACCCTGGGGCGAGACGCTCCCGTTTGACCCGAAATTAGATTTTCAGCAACGTACAGAGCTGCGATTCTCATGCCATGGGAACGCCATGTCAATGGTGCCCATTGCCCGAGGAGAAAAGACCGATCCACCGCGCGATTGAACGGGGACGATTCAAATGCCTGAATGCGGCAAACCAAAAAGATGAATTAGGTCAAGAATTCGGCCTCCTCCCGCAGAGCCCCGGCTACCGCGTCGCGCAAGGCGGGCGGCGTGTAGACGCGGTACCGGTCGATGCGGGAGAGGTGCCGAATGAACTGACTCGCCTGCTCCATCGGTTCGAGCGAGCCATCGTAGCGGCGCACCAGGACGCGGCTGCTGCCCAGGCGGTGGGGATCCTTCGCCGAATTGGAGAGCAGGATGCTGCGGGCTCCGAAACGCCGGCGCAGTCCGGGGAGAAGCTCCTCGAAGCGTTCCTTGTCCGCCGCCGCCAGGTGCTCCCGCGTCTCGAAGGCGACGGGGAAGTGGCGGCGCTCGATGAGCGCGCGAGCGTGCGGGCTGGCGGAGGTGCGCAGGGCCGTCCACACCGAGACGTCGTCCTGGCCGAGAAACGCCTCCGGAGCCGAGGCCCAGAGCCACCTCTGCTCCTCGAGCCATTCGTTGAGATGGAGCTCCATGGCCTTGCCCGTGGCGTTGAAATAGACCTGCGTGAACATGTAGTAGCGGGCCATCACGAGCGCTTCGAGCGCGTGGACGCCTCCTTCCTCGACGCCGATCCCCCACTCGTCCGTCTCCGGGTCCGCGATCGGCAGGATGGTGTCGAGCAACCGCTCCAGATCGAAGGTGCCATAGCGCACGCCGCAGAACAGGCTGTCGCGCAGCAGGTAGTCCATCTTGTCCACGTCGAGCTCGCCGGAGACGATCTTCGACAGTAGCCGCTCGGTGGGAGAGCCGCCGCCGGCCAGCAAGCGCGCCACGTCGGCGGTGTTGATGCCATCGCCGTGGGCACGAAAGATCTCCTCGACCTCGCCGGTGGCCAGCAAGCGCCGGGTCATCTCCTCGTGGTCGATGCCGCCCTCGAAGAGATCCTCCGCCGAGTGGCTGAACGGAGCGTGGCCAAGATCGTGGAGCAGGGCGGCGGCGCGGGTGACCCGCCGCTCGGGGCTGTGCGTGCCGGCCGGCAGAAGGTTCTCCCCGGTCGAGCGGCTTTTCGAGCACAGCGCGTCGTAGACCCGGCCGGCGAGGTGCATCGCCCCGACGACGTGACCAAAGCGACTGTGCTCGGCGCCAGGAAAGACGAGGAACGTGAAGCCGAGCTGGTGAATGAAGCGCAGGCGCTGGACCGGCCGGCTGTTGATCAGCGCGGCCTCCAGCGGATCGGCGCGAATGAAGCCGTGAACCGGATCGCGAATCGAGAGCACAGGCGACCGCGCGGCGCTCAGTTGTGCTCCGCGTTGCCGGCGAGCCGGCGGAACGGACGCAACAGGTCGTATACCTGGCGGCGGGCGCGCAGGATCGACAGCACCGACAGGCCGCGCTCCGGCAACGACTCGGTGAGGAGCTGGAGCTTGCGCAGCGGCGGCACGTCCACCCGCGTGGCGATGCGGTTGACCAGCTCCTCGAAGGCGGCGCCGCCGGAGAGCGCTTCGAGGTCGTCCAGATCCCAGGGGAACTGCTCGCCGAGGTTCTCGGCAAGGTTGCGGAGCTGCGCCAGGAGATCGTTACGGACGGCGAGGATCCCCGCGTCCTGCTCGTCGAGCCAGGGCTCCTCCTTGAGGCGGACCACCGCCTGGCGGAAGGGCGCGTCGGCGATCTCGCGCTCGAGCTCGAAGCGAAGCTCGCCATAGAGAAGCAGGTCGGTGTCGCCGCCGGGCTGCGTCTCGAGGTCCATTACCCGGGCCGCCGTGCCGCCGGGAAAAATCTCGGGCCGGCCCTGGGCATCGAACCGCGGGCCGGGCTTGAGCAGCACGACGCCGAGCCATCGTTCGTCCTCGTCCTGTCCCTCGAGCTCCTGAACCAGGGGCAGGAAGGCCGGATCGACGACGTGGAGCTTCAGCTCCGTGCGCGGGAAGTGCACGACGTTGGGAAGAGGAACCAACGGGAGGCGGGTGCCAGCGCCTTTCATAGGACAAAGATGATAGCGCGGGTTGGGGGCGTAGGGCTCGGATAGGATCGACTTATGAAGATCCTCGTCCTCAACTGTGGCAGCTCTTCCCTCAAGTTCCAGCTCATCGAGACGGACGAGGCCCTGGCCCGTGATGGAAAGGACCGCACCCTGGCCAAGGGCCTGGTGGAGGACACCGGCTGCACGGCCACGATGCATTACGAAGTGCCAGGCAGAAAACCTGTGCGCGATGCGCTCGGAGCGTTCCAGCATCAGTCCGCCGTCGAGAAGGCGCTCGCCGTGCTCACCGACGGCGAGACCGGGGTCATTCCTCATAAGAATGAGATTGGCGCCGTGGGCCATCGAGTCGTCCACGGCGGCGAGCGATTCAAAGCGTCGGTGTTGATCGACGACGGCGTGATCGAGGGGATCGAAGCCAACATTCCCCTCGCTCCGCTGCACAATCCCGGCAACCTCCAGGGCTACCGGGCCGCCAAATCCGTGCTGCCGGACGCGCCTCAGGTGGCGGTCTTCGATACGTCGTTCCACCAGACCATGCCACCCGAGGCCTTCCTCTACGCTCTCCCGTACGATCAATATCAACGCTTCGGCATTCGCCGCTTCGGCTTTCACGGCACTTCGCACCGCTTCGTCTCCGGCCGCGCCGCCGCGCTGCTGGGGCGGCCGGTCGAAGATCCTGGCCTTCGATTGATCACTTGCCATCTGGGCAACGGCGCCTCTGTCTGTGCCATCCGCGATGGCAAATCGGTGGACACCTCGATGGGATTCACGCCCCTGGAGGGCCTGGTCATGGGCACGCGCTGCGGCGATCTCGATCCCGCGGCGCTGCTCTATCTCATGGGCCGTGAGGAGCTGGGCGCCGCCGAGGCCAACGCCCTGATGAACAAGCGCAGCGGCCTGCTGGGACTCTCGGGACTCTCCAATGACATGCGGACCCTGTTGGAGGCGGAGGAAAAAGGCAATGAGCGGGCCAGCCTCGCCATCGACGCCTTCTGCTATCGGCTGCGAAAATACATAGCGTCTTATATCGGGGCTCTGGGAGGCGTGGACGCTCTGGTTTTCGCCGGCGGCATCGGCGAGAACTCACCCGCTGTGCGGCAGCGGAGCCTGCGCGGCCTGGACGCCCTGGGCTTCGCCGCCGATCCGGCGCGCAATGAAGCCGCCCGCGGCACCGAAGCCGAGATTTCTTTCGCAGGCGCCCGTTCCCGGATCTTCGTGATTCCCACCGACGAGGAGCTGCTGATCGCCCGCGATTCGTTCCGGATCGTCAGCGAGCTCCGTTAGCTCTCTTGCTTTTTTTCCTTCATTCCCCATTTCCAGTTCTTGATCTCCGGCATGTCGTCCCCGTACTGCTCGATATATTCTTTGTGATCGATCAGCTTGTCGCGTAGCGCCTGCTTGACATAGGCGGCCTTGGGGCCGAGCTTGGGGACGCGATCGATGACATCGCCCACCAGGTGAAAGCGATCGAGATCGTTGCGCACCACCATGTCGAAGGGCGTAGTGGTCGTGCCTTCCTCTTTATATCCCCGCACGTGGAAGTTGTCGTGATTCGTCCGTCGATAGGTGAGGCGGTGGACGAGCCAGGGATAGCCGTGGTAGGCGAAGATGACCGGTTTGTCACGCGTGAACAGAACGTCGAACTCCTTGTCCGGCAAACCGTGCGGATGCTCCGTGGCCGGTTGCAGGGTCATCAGGTCTACGACGTTGACCACCCGCACGCGAAGGTCCGGCAGCTCGCGCCGCATCAGGTCCACGGCCGCCAGGGTCTCCTGCGTCGGCACGTCGCCAGCGCAGGCCATCACTACGTCGGGCTCGCCGCCTTGATCGTTGCTCGCCCACTCCCAGATGCCGATGCCCGCGGTGCAGTGCTTCACCGCTTGGTCCATGTTCAGCCACTGCGGCGCCGGCTGTTTGCCGCAGACAATGACGTTGACGTATTGCCGGCTGCGCAGGCAGTGATCGGTCACCGAAAGGAGCGTGTTGGCGTCCGGCGGCAGATAAACGCGCACCACCTCGGCTTTCTTGTTCATCACGTGATCGATGAAGCCCGGGTCCTGGTGGCTGAAACCATTGTGATCCTGGCGCCAGACGTGCGACG
>DATIOS010000324.1:0-13681 GCA_035472915.1 Thermoanaerobaculia bacterium | reverse complement strand
TCTCCCTCTTCTCCCGGTGTGGGGGGTTGGGTGGGGGCGGGAGAAGAGGGCCGGGGTGATGAGGGTCTTGGGTGGGGAGCCGGCGCGCCCCTACCCGCTCGTCACGAACCTCGTGGGCGGCAGCTTCTGGAGACAGGAGGTGTCGATCCCCTTGACCGACGCCGTGTCGAGGAATTTGCTGATCATCTGGTTCGTGCAGTCCCCCGCGCCACCATGGGTGCCGTGGGGGACGACCACCAGCAGGCTGTTGGAAAGATATTTCGCCGCCCTCTCAGCGAACTCGGGAGGCGTCACCGGGTCGCGCTCTCCGGCGATGAGCAGCACCGGAACGCCGGAGTGGACCGGGGTGTGGAGGTTGGCGGGGATCTCGCCACGCGGCCAGACCTTGCAGACCTCCTTCTGCTGGCGGATGCGGTAGTCGCCGAGAATCGTGCCCTTCGTCGCCTGCGCGGCGGTGGCGTCGTCGATGAACGGCAAATCCTCGGCGCAGGTCACCGAGAACAGCATGCCCATGGCCAGGGCGTCGTCGATGCCCAGCCGGCGCTCGATCGACATCTGGATCAGCGGCGTGAGGTTGCCCTCGAACGCCTGGTGGATCTGGAGGGGCAGCGCACCGCCTCCCTGGCCATACATCAGGAAGCGAATGCCCTCGGCCACCAGGCCATGAGTGGGCCGCACCTCCTGCTTCTCTTTGGTTACCGGGTTGGTCAGCGCCACGGTAACCCCCTGGTCCACCCGCTCCATCACCTTCTTGATCTCCTCCTTGACGTTGGGAAAGGCCGTGTGGCAGGCGGTGTCGGCGGCGCACTCGGCGAGGAGCAGATCCAGGGCGCGCTGCCCGGCGTAGGCGTGATGGAGAGGCAGGTACTCGTCGAGGGGTGCCACGGCGATCAAGGTCACCGTGCGCACCGACTCCGGGTGGCGCTGGAGGTAGACCTCGGCCGCCCGGGTGCCGTAGGAGCCGCCGCTCAGGTTGATTTTGCCGTAGCCCAGCCAGGCGCGGATCTCGTCGACGTCGTCGATGGCGAGCGGCGTCGTGTAGTAGCGCAAGTCGGCCACTTTCTCCAGCCGCGCCTTGCAGGCGCGCACGGCGTCGATGGGAAGGAACTCGCCCGCAGCCTTGCGGAGATCCAGGGGATGGCCCCAGAACTCGCAGTCCAAGGTGTTGGAGCGGCCGGTGCCGCGTTGGTCGATGAGCACCACGTCGCGCTTTCGCTCCGGGAGCTGCGCAAGACCGGGCGCCTCTCCGGCAATCCCCTGCCCGGGGCCACCGCCGAAGAAAAAGAGCGGATCGGGGAGCTTTTCCGGCCCCTTGGCGGGGAGGATGACGACGTTGATGCCGATCTTCCTCCCTTTCTTGGCTTCACGGTTCTCCCAAACAGCATAGGTGGCACAGCGGACTTCCTCGTCCACCCCCGGGACCTTGCACGGGTGCGGCGGCGTGGTGGCTGCTTCTACCGGCCCCATCGGAGGAGGCGCCTGCGCAAGCAGGGGAAAACCGGCAACGGCGGCGAGGAGGAGGGCGAGGCTGATTCGCCTGGACAGGGAGAGATCTTTCGGCATGGGGAGGCTCCTTCCTGAAGAAACTCCCTCTAGTACGGGTCGGAGGACGGGTGGTTGCAGGAGGAAGCGGAAGGCGAGCCCGGACACTCGATCTGCGTTGGGCCCGGGCTCGGGCCACCACCTACCGGGGGCCTACCGGGGGGGCGGCGGAAAGCAGATAAAGCAGCCGCCGCAGGTGTAGAACGACGACGTGGTGCCCCAGGCCACCGGGTTGTTGCAGCAGTCCTTGCCGAACTGCCCGACGACCGAGGAATGGCTGGCATTGTTGTAGAAGGTACAGTTGCCGGAGGGGGCCGCGCTGGTGACCGGCGCCGCGGCGGTCAGGCTGAACGCAATGACGGCCAGCAGAAAGGCTGCGAGGAGACACCGGCGGAGTGTTTGGGGGCTGATCATCGTACTTCCTCCTTTTCGTAGGCAGAGCCGAAACATCTGCTCTTTGCGATAAGTCTACCGAAAGTCGAAAGCAAGGGACACCCGGAGCCGATGGCGTCAGGCTCCTTCCGACGGCGCCGCCGGACTCTCCAGCCCGCCACCGCCTTGGCGCACCAGATACTCCTCGACGAACAGCAGGCGGTCCTGGCCGGCGCGGCGGATCACCGACAGCAGATCGTTCATGCTCGTCACCTCGTCGAGCTGCTCCGCCACGAACCAGTCGAGGAAGCGGATGCCCACGTAGTTCCGGTCCGTCTTGGCGATCTCCACCAGGTCATAGATCTGGCGGGTAACCTCCTCCTCCCAGGAGAGAGCCTTCCCCACCGCCTCCTCGGCCGAGGCGAAGTCGCTGATTGGAGCCGGCAGGTCCGGAATGCGCACCTTGCCGCCCACGTCGTTGATGAACTTGACGAAGCGCATGGCGTGGGTGCGCTCCTCCTCCGACTGGCGGTAGAAGAACTTCGCGAGCTGCGGCAGGGTCTCGGAATCGAAGTAGCTGGCGATGGCGATGTACTGCATCGAGGCGCCCATCTCGTTGCCGATCTGTTGGTTGAACGCCTGAATGAGCTGGTCACTGGCGAGCATGTGAATCTCCTGAAGACGCGTCGACAGAATTAAGAGGGAACAGAGCCGGCCTTTGCCTCAGCCTAACATTCGATGACGTTGATGGCGAGACCGCCGCGGGAGGTCTCCTTGTACTTGGTCTTCATATCGGCGCCGGTTTCGCGCATGGTCTTGATGACCCGGTCGAGGGAGACCTTGTGCGAGCCGTCGCCGCGCAGGGCGATGCGGGAGGCGTTGATCGCCTTGACCGAGCCCATGGCGTTGCGCTCGATGCAGGGGATCTGCACCAGTCCTCCCACCGGGTCGCAGGTCAGACCGAGGTTGTGCTCCATGCCGATCTCGGCGGCGTTTTCCACCTGGGCGCTGGTCCCCCCGAGAGCGGCCGTCAGACCGGCGGCAGCCATCGAGCAGGCGACTCCCACCTCGCCCTGGCAGCCCACCTCGGCGCCCGAGATCGAGGCGTTCTCTTTATAGAGGATGCCGATGGCCCCGGCGGTGAGCAGAAAATGGAGGACCCCCTCTTCGGTGGCGCGGCCGGTGAACCGCCGGAAGTAATGGAGCACCGCGGGCACGATTCCCGCCGCGCCGTTGGTGGGCGCCGTGACCACCCGGCCGCCGGCCGCGTTCTCCTCGTTGACGGCGAGGGCGAAGAGGTTCACCCAATCGAGCACCGTCAACGGGTCCATGAGCGCGTCCCCCGGCTTGGACATCAGCTCCTGGTAGAGAGCGGGGGCGCGCCGCGGCACCTTCAGACCGCCCGGGAGCACGCCGGTCTGCCGGTAACCCCGTTCGACGCAGCTTTGCATGGCGGCCCAGATGCGCAGCAGGCCGGCGCGGATCTCTTCCTCGGAGCGCCAAGCCTTCTCGTTCTCCAGCATCAACTGCCAGATGGCGAGGCCACTCTCCTCGCTGATCCGCAGCAACTCGTCGCCGCTCAGGAAAGGGTAGGGCTGCGGCGTATGGTCCGCCACCAGGTGGTCCTCGCCCGTCGCCCCTTCGTTGACCACGAAGCCGCCGCCCACCGAGTAGTAGATCCGTTCGTCCAGGACCTCGCCGGCAGCGCCAAAGGCGGTGAAGCGCATGCCGTTGGAATGGACGGGGAGGAGATCCCGGCGGTTGAAGATCAGGTCTTCTCCCTCCTGGAAGGGCACCTCGTGGCGGCCGAGCAGGCCGATCCGCTGGCGACCGCGGATGGCCGCCACCCGCGGCCCCACGCTGTCGGGATCGATCTCCTCCGGCGTCGCCCCTTCGAGCCCCATGAGCACGGCGCGATCGGTGCCGTGGCCGCGGCCGGTGAGGGCGAGCGAGCCGTAGAGCTCCGCCCGCACCCGGCCAGTCCGGGCGAGGACGCCTTCCCTCTCCAGGCTCTCGGCGAAGCGGCGGGCTGCCCGCATCGGTCCCACGGTGTGCGAGCTCGATGGCCCGATGCCGATGGTGAAGAGATCGAAAATACTGATGGCCATAGAGAAAGTCCGCCTTCCGCGCCGGATTGTACACGCCAGCCGGACACGGTCTCGCGCCCGGAATGTCCCCTCCCATCCCCCTGGTTGTAGCTTCTACGCCCGCAGTCCGGGGAGAGGCGATGCTGCCGGCCGCGATATACTGGCCCGGCATCACCTCGTAGCCCCGCCCCCCGCAGGTGATTTCGCGATTGAATCCAGGAGAGCGGAGAGAAGCCCCAAATGTCCAGTTCCCTCACGGAGCACCATAATCTCGCCAACTATCACCGGGTCCTCATCCTGGGCTCGGGGCCGGCCGGCCTCACCGCCGCCCTGTATGCCGCCCGGGCCGACCTGGCGCCGGTCGTGCTGGAAGGCAACCAGCCCGGCGGCCAGCTCACCATCACCACCGACGTCGAAAACTATCCCGGGTTCCCAGAGGGCATCCTCGGACCCGAGCTCATGGACCGCATGCGCGAGCAGGCGCGGCGGTTTGGCACCAAGGTCAAGTTCGAAACCGCCGTCGACGTGGACTTCGCGACGCGCCCGTTCACCATCCGCACCGACGAGGCCGTCTATCGCTGCGACGCCCTGATCGTCGCGACCGGCGCCACCGCCAAGCTCGACGGCGTCCCCGGCGAGCAGGAGCTGATGGGCTACGGTGTCTCCGCCTGCGCTACCTGCGACGGCTTCTTCTTCCGCGACAAGGAAATCGTGGTCATCGGCGGCGGCGACTCGGCCATGGAGGAGGCCACCTACCTGACCAAGTTCGCCAGCAAGGTGACCGTCATCCACCGCCGCCGTGAGCTGAGGGCTTCGAAAATCATGCAGGATCGCGCCTTCGCCAATCCCAAGATCGCCTGGATCTGGGATTCGGTGGTCACCGAGATCGTCGGCACCCGCGAAGGCAGCGTCACCGGCGTCAAGCTGCACAACAAGCGGACGGAGCTCGACAGCCTCTATCCGACCCAGGGAGTTTTCTACGCCATCGGCCACCAGCCCAACACGGCCATTTTCAAGGGCAAGCTGGAGATGAATGACGTGGGCTACATCAAGGTTCAGGAACCGACGACCAAGACCAGCGTCCCCGGCGTCTTTGCCGCCGGCGATGCCATGGACCCCATTTACCGCCAAGCGGTCACTTCCGCCGGCACCGGCTGCCAGGCGGCCATCGACGCCGAGCGGTGGCTTCAGGAGCTTCACGACTGATGCTTTCCAGGCCCACGACCCAGATCAAGACCCTCGGCCAGCTCAAGGCAGCCGGCTACCGGCCCCGGTCCGTCAAGCAGGAGATCCGCGACAACCTGCGGGCTCGGTTGAAGAGCGGCGGTCCGCTCTTCCCCGGCATCCTGGGCTACGACCGTACGGTGGTTCCCTCGGTGGTCAACGCCCTTCTCGCCGGCCACGACTTCATCCTTCTCGGCCTGCGCGGCCAGGCGAAAACCCGCATCCTGCGCTCGCTCATTACCCTCCTCGACCCGGAGGTTCCAGTGCTCGCTGGCGCGGAGCTCAACGACGACCCGCTGGCCCCCATTTCCACCTACGGGCAGCGGCTGATCGAAGTGGCCGGCGACAATACGGCGGTCGAGTGGATGCTTGCCGAGCAGCGCTACAACGAGAAGCTCGCGACGCCGGACGTCTCAATCGCCGATCTGCTGGGCGACATCGATCCGATCAAGGCGGCGACACGCAAGCTCACCTTTGCCGACCCCGAGGTGATTCACTTCGGCATCATCCCGCGCACCAACCGCGGCATCTTCGCCATCAACGAGCTGCCGGACCTCGCGCCCCGCATCCAGGTGGGCCTGTTCAACATCCTCGAAGAGCGCGACCTGCAGATCCGCGGCTTTCCCGTGCGCATCCCGCTGGACATCCTCATGTGCTTCTCCGCCAATCCGGAGGACTACACCAACCGCGGGAGCATCATCACGCCCCTCAAGGACCGCATCTCGTCGCAGATCCTCACCCACTACCCGCCCGACACCGCGATCGCAGCGGACATCACCCGCCAGGAGGCGTGGACGGAGCGCGACGTCACCAGTGTCGTGATTCCCGAGGACGTCCGTCTGCTGGTCGAGGAGATCAGCCTGGCGGCGCGCGAGAGCGACCTCGTCGATCAGTCGTCCGGAGTCTCCGCCCGGGTCGCCATTTCAGCCTTGGAGCTCTTGGCCTCCAACCTCGAGCGCCGGGCGCTGGCGACGCAAGACAACCCCATCTACCCGCGCCTCGCCGATCTGCACATGCTGCTGCCGGCCATCACCGGCAAGGTGGAGATGGTCTACGAGGGTGAGCAGCAGGGCGCCGAGGTAGTGGCCCGCCGGCTCATCGGGCTGGCGGTCAAGAAGATCTTCGACGCCCGTTTCCCCGAGGTGGGCAAGGAGTCGGGGCCTGGCGGCGAGGAGGACAAGGGTCCCTACGCCCGCATCGTCCGCTGGTTCGCGGAAGGCAACACGGTGACGATCTCGGACGAGCAGGCGTTCGCCGACTATGAGGCGGAGATCTTCCGCGTTCCCGGCCTCAAGGAGCTGGTGGTGCGGCTGGGCTCGACTCGGGAAGAGCGGGCCCTTTCCGCCGAGATGGTCCTCGAAGGCCTCCACCAGCACCTGAAGCTGGCCCGCGCCGACCTGGACAGCCAGATCAGTTACAAGGAGATGGTCAAGTTCCAGCTCCTGAAACCGCGGCGGGGAGGCAGCGGCGGACGGGACCGGGGAGATGTGAACTAGCGCCGGAATCAAGCACCATGCGGCACCAGTATCTCTATCTCGACCCCGAGCTCATCAAGGCCCTCCTCGCCGGCCTCGATCTCCTGCGCCTGTTCAACCAGCTCGTGCTGGCGACCGGCGGCGACGTCGAGGAAGCCATGGACTGGATGCGCTATCTCCAGTCCGAGGGTCACATCCCGCAGAACATCGACCTCGACGCCTTCTTCGCCAGCCTCCAGGAGCAGAACCTCGTGGGCCGGGACAGCGAAGGCGGCCTGCAGCTCACCACCGGCGGCGAGCGCCGCATCCGCAAGAGCGCCTTCGAAGAGATCTTCTCCACGCTGGGGCGGTCCGGGGCGGGTTACCACCCCATCCGCGCTTCCGGCGAAGGCATCGAGCGGCTTCCCGAGACCCGTCCGTACAATTTTGGCGACGACATCCACCTCCTGGACTCGGCGCGCTCGCTGCAGAACGCCTTCAAGCGCAACACCTCCGGGGGTTCCGGAGGCGACGACTTCAACCTCGTCGAGGACGATCTGGAGGTCTACGAGACGGAGCACCTGACCTCGTGCGCCACGGTGGTGGCGATCGACATCAGCCACTCGATGATCCTTTATGGCGAGGACCGCATCACGCCCGCCAAGACCGTGGCCCTGGCCCTGACCGAGCTGATCACCACCAAGTACCCCAAGGACGACCTCTCCGTGGTCCTCTTCGGCGATGAAGCCGAGCAGGTGTTCCTCTCCGAGATCCCCTATATCCAGGCTGGTCCGTACCACACCAATACCCGCGACGCGCTCCAGCTCTCACGCAGCATCCTGGCTCGGCAACGGCAGCCCAACAAACAGATCTTCCTGATCACCGACGGCAAGCCCTCGGCCATCACCGAAGGCGGAAGGGTCTACAAGAACCCCTTCGGCCTCGACATGCGGATCGTCAACCTCACCCTCGAAGAGGCGGACCTCTGCCGCCGCCAGAAGGTGGTGATCACGACCTTCATGCTGGCGACGGACACGATGCTCACCCAGTTCGTGGAGAAGCTGACCCAGATCAACCGCGGCCGGGCCTACTTCGCCTCGCCGTACAACCTGGGAGAGTTCATCCTGGCGGACTACATCCGGAACCGCCGGAAGCGGGTGCGATGAAATGAGAGCTGCTGCGGCTATCTTCCTTGCCATTTCCCTCTCAGCCGCGGGCTGTGCCTCCAACTCGGCGTCGAAAAGCAACCAGCCTTCGGCCAGCGACGCGGCGACGGGGGACGTCCTCGAAGCGGTTTTCCGCTACCAGCTCGAGCAGAATCCCTCCGCCAGCCGATACTGCCTGGAGCTGGCCGGAACGTCGCCGGACCCGGCGTTCGTCCGGCGTTTCGAGGGTAACCAGCCGCCGGTCCTGTCCAGCGCACAATGCGAGGTCCAACCGGGGAAAGGCATCTACCTTCGGCTCACCAAGATTCAATGGATCACGGAAAATGAGGCCTGGGTCCGCGGCGCCACTTCCGACGGCGGCCGCAGCACCCCGATCGTGGCCTACCGCGTCGTCCGCGAAAAGGGCAAGTGGACGATCAAGGCGGCCAGGACGCATGGACTCTGACAAGGCGTCTCCGTGCAGCCGGAGGAGTCGCACCAGAGATACAATCCCGGCCTGACCCAGGAGGGATTCCGTTGATCAAGTCCTTTCGCCGCACCTTGACGTCGCTGCTGGCGCTGACCGCTTTCGCCGCCTGCGGCGCCTCCGAGAAGCCGACTCCTCCCATCAAGATCGACGCCTGCGCGCTCTTCACCGACGCCGACGCCACGGCCATTGCCGGCGAGTCCATCGCCGGCATGAGCAGCACGTTGGACGAGGCCCGGGGCCGCGATCCGGGGCAGTGCATATACAACAGCGGCAACCTGGAACAGCCCCGCATCCTGAGTTTGCTGATCCGCCAGCACCGAAACCCTGCGACTGCGAAGCGGACGCTGGAGGCAAGCCGGTCGACCTTCACGACCATGAACATGACCAAGGGCCATGTTCAGGCCGTTCCGGGTCTCGGCGATGGCGCTCTCTGGGTCGGCGGCAGCCTTCAGCAGCTCCATGTGCTCCGCGGCGCGGTGGAGCTCGTCGTCACCGTCCAGAGCCCGGACGGAACAGACCAATTGAAGCCGGCGCGCCAGATCGCGGAAAAGGCGCTCGCGCGGTTGAATCAGGCGGTCAAGACCTAGATTTCGGCTGATTGATGGACCCCGCAGATCGGCAATCCTGTCCGGGTTGCGGCTTCGCGTCGAGCTGCCTCAGACTCCTGGCGCCGCGCCATCGCCGGAGCCGGCTCCCTCGATCCAGTAATCCAGAGCCACGGCAATCCCCTTGCGGTAGGGCAGGGAGAGACCGATGATCGCGATCGCCGCCAGGCAGACCAGAATCTGTCCGATCCACACCACTCGCGGGCGGATTACGAACATCGCTACCACCAGCGCCCCTGAAAGCCCGGCTGTGCTCATGTACATGAAGAACCACGTGTCCCCAAGCCGGCGCTCGATTTCGAGGCCGCAGACGGGGCAGGCCTCCAGGAGGTGGTTCCAGGAGGCGAAGAGCCGCCCCTCTCCACAGCGTGGACAGCGGAGACGAAGACCGCGGGAGATAACCTGCAAGAAGGAGCGGCCGCTGCGTGGGGACATCGCCCGTAGTTTATCCGGCGAACGCGACGCACATTCGGGCTCGAGTCCGTGAGCTCCTGACTCCCATCTCCTGATCTTGAGCATATGAACTTCCTTGGCCGCCATATGGAAATCCTTCCGCGGGACGGGTTACGGAGCCTCAGCCATATGGCAACGAAAAAATTTCATATGGATTTTGCCTCTCCGCCTTCGGAAACGCCGATTTCCCGCAGGAACCTGCCTCCACAGAGCTGGAAAAAGGCTCCCAGGAGGTGGAACCCGAGCCCGCAGGAGTCCTGTGACAGCTAGTTCATATGTCGGGCCGGCAAGTTCATATGCTTTGGACGCCGGGCAGTGATCCGCTCAATCCATCCATATATTTTTTTGACGATCTCATATAAGGGAGCGTTATCTCGGACTCTCGGCGATCTAAGTTGGGAGACCTTTGGCGCGCCGTTCCTTTGATAAGGTCCCGAGTTCCATGTGGTCCGACCGCCTCTCGGAAAAGCGCCGCCAACGCCTCATCGCGCGCCTTCATGCGGTCGTTCCCGCCCCTGCCCCACAATCCCGTGGCGCGAAGACGCCTCTTCGCTCCGGCGGAAAGCCAGGTCCTTCCCCTCTCCAAGTGGCCGAGGAGCTGCGCGAACAGCCCGGTTTCGCGTGGCTGGACGGCGGCGAGGATGGGCATCGCCTTTTCGCTAGGCCACGGGCCGTCCTGACGGTGCGGAATGGCCGGGCAAGCGTTACCGGACCAGGCGGCCGGGTGGCTTTCGCGGCCGGCGGCTTCGATCTGGTGGAGGCAGCCTTCGCGACCTGGGCCGGCGCGGGCGCCGGGGCAGTCCTGGCCGGCTATATCGGCTATGAGCTGGGCGGCGAGATCGAGCCCCTTCCACCATCTCCGCCTCCTCCACTGGACGATCTCAAGCTTCCCGATCTTTTCCTTGGGCTCTACGATGCCGCGCTCCGGTGGGATGGACAGAGCTGGATTTTGGATTCGACGGACGCTTGGCGTCAGTCTGGAGACCCGGACCCGGTGTTCGAAGCGGAGGCCCTTCTCGCCGCGGCCCGCAAACGGCCGGCCTTCGAAATTCCAGCCGGCAGCTTGGCGGGAGCCCCCGTAGTGAGCCGGCCCAGCCGCGCCGGCTTCGAAGCGGCGGTCTCCCGCGTCGTGGAGCGCATCGCCAGCGGCGAGATCTTTCAGATGAATCTCTGCCGGCGGCTGGAGACCCGGGTTCAGGAGCGCCACCTCTGGCCGCTCTATCTGCGCCTGCGAGCGGCGAGCCCGGCGGAGCGCGGCGCCTTCATCAATCTAGCTCGCGGCCGGACCGTGCTGTCGATCTCGCCAGAACGGTTCCTCGTCGTCAAGGATCGCGAAGTCGAGACCCGTCCCATCAAGGGCACCCGGCCACGGGGAGCCGATCCGCGGCAGGACCGGGCGCTCGCCCGCGAGCTCCTGGAGAGCGATAAGGACCGCGCGGAGCTGACGATGATCGTGGACGTGGCGCGAAACGACCTGGGACGGGTCTGCGAGACCGGCAGCGTCGAGATGACGAGCCACGCCGAGCTGGCGACCCTGCCCACCGTGCACCACACGGTCTCGACGGTGCGCGGCCGGCTCAGATTGGGTGCCGGTCCGCCGGAGCTGTTGCGGGCCACTTTTCCGCCCGCTTCCATCACCGGCGCGCCGAAGATTCGCGCCATGGCCGTCATCGCCGCAGAAGAAGAAAGGCGGCGCGGCCCCGCCATGGGGGCGCTGGGCTGGATTTCCCTCGGCGGCGATCTCGACCTTGCCGTGGCCATCCGCACCGCCGCCGCGGCCCGAGGGCGCATCGTCTATCACGCCGGCTGTGGCATCGTGGCCGATTCGGACCCGGAGTTGGAGCTCGCAGAGAGCACGGTCAAGGCACGAGCCTTCCTCGCCGCACTTGGCGCCGGAGAATCATCCTGAGCCTCTGCTGGTGGAATGGACGGACCCTCCCGGCGGAAGAAGTCCGAATTCCTCCCGACGATTCCGGCTTCCTCTTCGGCGACGGTCTGTTCGAGACCCTGAGGGTCGACGACGGCCGAGCCCGGGATATCGAAGCCCACCTCGACCGTTTGCTGGCCGGCCTGCCGCGCGTCAAGATCGACCTGCCCGAGAACCGGCACGCTCTTGAACTTGCTCTGGAGGAGATCGCGGCGGCAGCCCCCCGGCCTCTAGCTCGGTTGCGCCTGACGGTGACCCGAAGCGCACGGCTTATCACCACGGCCGCCTACCAGGCGCCCGAGAACGTCACCGCGCGCCTCCTCCCCCAGTACCGGATCGATTCAGGCAGCCCGCTCGCCGGCCTGAAAAGCCTTTCCTATCAAATGAATCGGCAGGCGCTGCAACAGGCGGAGTCCCAGGGCGACTGGGAGGCGCTGCTGCTGAACGAGCGCGGCTGCCTGGTCGAGGGCTCGCGCAGCAATCTCGCTATCGTTGTCGGCGGCGTCGTCGTTACGCCCCCGGAAAGCGACGGCTGCCTACCCGGCACCGTCCGCCGCCGGCTGCTGGAGAAAGGAGCGATCGAGGAGCGATCTCTCTCCCCTGAGGATCTGATCGCCAACGAAGTGTTGCTGATGAACAGCCTCATCGGCTTGCTCCCCGTGTCGCGGCTCGACGGGCGCGAGGGTCCGGTGGGCACCACGGCGGAACGCCTGCGGAAGGTTCTGGGCGAACGGTGAAGGCTCACGCGCGCGAATCGCGAATCTCACGACCGAACGCTCCAACGGAGATCTTCCGCGGTAGAATCGGAGCCTCTTTAAGGAGGTCACAATGAAGAAACGGACTTCGAAGCTCCGGCTGAACCGCGAGACCCTGCGCCTGCTGGATTGGAATCTCATCCCCCAAGTAGCAGGCGGCAAAACGACTCCAAGCGACTGCATTGGATTGTGCACGGCGAACTGCCCGGTCACGGTATCCTGCCAGTCCTGTAATGTTTCCTGTGACTCCGACTGCTTCTCATGCGCTCCCGACTGCCCTCAGACCAACCCGACTGCCGGTAGCTGCCAGTGCTGACAGTCAGCGCCTAACGCGCGCGCCGCCATCTTTGTAACCCTGGAGCTCTCTCCTTCGTAAGGAGATGCAAAGAGGAGAGATCGCCATGAAAAAAATCGCCTTGATTCTCGCCGCCGCGGTCCTGTGGGTCCTGCCCGCGGCCGCCGACGAGGTCGTTCGCTCGTTTCGCCAGCAGATCCCCATCGCCAATGCCCGTAAGATTCACCTGGAGTTCCCCGTCGCCGAGCTGAATGTCGATTCAGGGGCCAGCGACCACGTAGGGCTCGACGTCAAAGTGAAGTGCCGGGAAAAGACCGGGCGTTGCGCGGACCGGGCGCACGAGCTGAAGCTCGTCTACGACAACACCGGCGAGGTCTTCAAGATCGAGATGAAGAAGTTCCCCAAGTGGCATGGCTCGCACCATCTCAAGATCGTCGCAACCATCACCATGCCGCGGGATCTGGCCCTCAGGGCCGAGCTCGGAGTCGGCGAGATGAACGTGCACGGCGTCGCCGGCGACCTCGACGTGAATCTGGGTGTGGGCCAGGTCAACGTCGACCTGCCCAAGGAGGCCTTCGCCTCGGTGAATCTCGACACGGGAATCGGCGAGGCCAGTCTCGTCGCCGCCGGCCGGCGATATGAGAGCTCCGGCCTGATGACCAGGGAGCTGAGCTGGAACAAGGGGACAGGCCGCTCGAAGGTGAAAGTGGACTGCGGAGTGGGCGAGATCGACGTGGTCCTAAAGTAGAGGCGAGGCCCCTTCTCCCTCTTCCCCCTCTTCCGGCCGTCTCTTCATCGAGCCGCCGGGAGAGGGCGGCGCCCAGAACAGCCAGCGCACCAGCAGGGCGCTGGCGAAGACGAAGTTGCAGACTCCGATGCAACCGAAAAGGATCCTCCCGTCGCTCCAGGCGTCGAGGTGAATCAGCACCCGCAACAAGGCGAGGGCGGCCAGCGCCAGCAAGGTGAAGGCCCACAGGGCGACCTGCCATTTGCGTTGGAGACCTCCGACTCGCGACGCTTCGAGGAGCACCACGATCAGGCTCGTGAGACAGACGAAGGAGATGAGGACTTCGATCGCGATCACCATGCCATTGTAGACGCTGGAGCCACGCGAATCGTTCCCGGAGGCGCGGTATAGACTCCTCCCGCTCATGAGCAAAGATCTCCACGTCGTCCTGGTGGAACCGGAAATCCACTGGAACACCGGCAACGCCGGCCGCACCTGCCTGGCCGCCGGAGCGCAGCTCCATCTCGTCCGCCCCCTCGGCTTCTTCCTCGGGGAGAAACAGGTGCGCCGCTCCGGGCTGGACTACTGGCCCCGAGTGGACCCCG
>DATIOS010000323.1:0-12083 GCA_035472915.1 Thermoanaerobaculia bacterium | reverse complement strand
GCCCCGCGGGGTTCCCCGCGGGCGTCTCTACATTACATTGGGTGGCATCGGTAACGAGACTTCAAAGCCTGAAATACCGCGGCGACGGCCCCAACTCCACCTCGGGCCCCGCCGCCGCCCCTTCCTCGCCGTCCCGGCTGATCACACCCGACGCCGGACGCGGGAGGACGGCCTTCACCGTTCCCGACGCGCTCCAGCCGACGACGACCTCGGCACCGTCCTTCCGGCGGAACCGGTACAGGCGGGCCGGCGGGGGTGACGTCAGCACCTCCTCCAAGCGGGCGCCGTCGAGTTGGTGGATCAGGGTCTTCAGAGCGAGAAAGGACGGCCGCCTGCGGGGATTCTCCGGATCGCTGGGATCGACCAGCCCGTAGCCGCGGGCCACGGCCTGCCACCAGAAGACACGCTCGACCAGGCCGGTGCCCAGGGTCAGGAGGTAGTAACGGACCAGGTGATTCGCCTGGGTCTCCTCGTCCACCGAGACGTCTCGACCGGCCGGTGAGTGGGGGCCTTCCTTCAGCGGCCAGTTCACCTCGGTGATCCAGCAGCGGCCGGTCGAGTTGCGGGCGGTTTCGGCGATGGCTTTGAGCAGCACCACTTTATCGACCGTATCGAGCCCGGCCTGGCGGTTCTCCGGGGCGCCCCGGCGGTCGACGTAGAGCAGGGCCGAGACCGCGTCGAAGTGAAAGCCGGCCCGCCGCAGGTTCAGCACCCCGGCCGTGACGTGATACTCGAAGTCGATCACCGAGGGGCCGAGCAGCTCGACGCCGGGCTCGCGGCGCAGGATCTCCTCGGCCGCCCGCACCAGCGAGACGTACTCCTGGACGTTCCAAACTCCCCACTTGCTGCGATTGATGGCCTGGCCGACCTGGAAGCGGGGACTGTAGGGAGCGAATCGTGGGCCGATCGTCTCCAGGGCTCGGCGCCAGCGGGCGGAATCGCGCACCAGCTCGCGGTTTTGGGGAAGGGCGAACGTCAGCTCGCAGCCCCGGGCGTGGAGTGCGTGCGCTAGCTCCTCCTCGGCGTCGTGGTCGTCCTCCCAGGGGTGGAGCCGCAGCAGCACGTGCCGCACGCCCAGCTCTTCGATCAAATCCAGAAGTGCCTGCGGCGCCTCCGGCCACGGGCGGACGCAGACGCCGATCCCCTCGAAGTCCACCGGCGCCTTGTATAAGTTGTCCTTGAGCTGCCGATACTGGCGCCAGATCCGCGGTAGCGAACCCGCCACGGTCGCGAGTTGCGCCGCGTGAGCGGAAACGTCTCCCATCCGCACCTTGAGCTTGTCCAGACGGCCGGCGTGTTGGTGGGGCTGATCCGAGAGTCGGTCCCAAACCACCTTGTCGCGTGAGCCGGCGCCGGCAGGGGCGTCCGGGATGTGAGCGTGCGGTGGCCGCGGGAGGACCAGGTGCTTTACGCGATCGCGCCAGCCGCGCACCCGCTTCTTCGATTCGTTCTTGAGCACGAACGCGCGCTGATAGCCGAGATAGCGGCGGCGCCCCTGGATAAGATCCTCTCCCCAATAACCCGCCAGCAGGAGCTCCTGATGCTCGGGCCGAAACAGGGCCAGGCGGGAAAGATCGCGCAGGCGCTCCGAGACGCTCGGCGGCTGGCCCATCCGGGTGCGGTTGAGATCCACCAAGTAAAGGTCGGTGGGTCGGCCATCCGTCCCGAAGCGCAGGAGGACGTTGCCGCCTGACAGGTCGCGGTGCCAGAAACCGGCGTCGTGGAAACGGCGAGCCGTGCGGCCCAGGGCGGTAATGAAAGCGGGGAAATCCACCCCGGGAAACCGCTCCGCCTCCTCGCGTGCGACAGCGGCGCGGAAGAGGTAGCGCGCCTCGGTGACGTCGGCCAGGTGACGGCAGACGTAGAACGCGGGGCCACTCTCATCTGTCGATTCGAGCAGCATCACGGGCTCCGGCGTCTGCAGCCCGGCAGCCAGGAGGGCATTCGCCACCCGCCAGCTCTTCGCCGCCTTGCTTCCCGCGAGGCGACGCCGCAGCCGGTCGCGCAGCTCGCGGTGGCGAAACTGCTTGACCACCACCTCCAGCGGCCCGGCGGCGGTCTCCAGCCGCGAGACATAGAGATAGTTGCGCCCCCAGTGCAACGTCTTGACGGCAGCCCCGGGATCGATCAACCGCTCGACGGCGGCGGCCAGGTCGGTAGGCCGCGCCTCCTCAGCCAGCTCGCCACTCCAGCCGGGCAGGGAGAAGGATTCGGTGGAGATTTCAGACCTCCACGACGTCGAAACGCTCGTGGTGCAGCTCGGGATCGCTCTGGATGAGGATGTGGACGCCCAGTGTGCGCTCCAGCTCGTCGAGGATGGCCCGCTCCTCCTGTTGCAGGGCGCGGGAGATCTCCGGGTGGACGCGCAGCAGCAGCTCCGAGTTGCCCGCCCTTCCTCGCAGGTGGAGCAGCTCCTTGCGCAGGTTGAGGCAGATGGTGGCCACCGACTTGATCCGCCCGCGGCCCGAGCAGTAGGGGCAGGGCTGGGTGAGCAGGCGCTCGAGGTTGGAGCGGCTGCGCTTGCGGGTGATCTCCACCAGGCCGAACTCGGAGATGTTGAGCAGCTTGGTCTTCGCCCGGTCCTTCTTGATCTCGCTCTCCAGGCTGGCGAAGACCTCTTCGCGGTGAGCCGCCTCGACCATGTCGATGAGGTCGATGACGATGATTCCCCCAAGGTCCCGCAGGCGGATCTGGCGCACGATCTCGGAGACCGCCTCCAGATTGGTCTGCAACACCGTGTCCTCGAGGTTGCTCTGGCCCACGAAGCGGCCGGTGTTGACGTCGATGGCCACCAGCGCCTCGGTGGGATTGATGACGATGTAGCCGCCGGACTTGAGCCACACCTTGGTCTTCAGCGCCGCCTCGATCTGCTCCTCGATGCCGAACTGCTCGAACAGGCTCGCCCGCTGGCGGAAAAGCTTGACCTTGGAGACCAGCCCGGGATGCACCTGATCGAGAAACTCGACGATCCGCTCGTAGGTCTCCTCGCCGTCCACCCAGAGGACGGCGAAATCGCTGCGCAGCAGGTCGCGCACCACGCGTAGGGCGAGGTCGAGGTCCTGATGGAGAAGCGTCGGGGCGGAGACCCGGCCGGCCCGGTGGCGGACCTTCTCCCACAGCCGCGCCAGGTAGACGAGGTCGCTGTCGAACTCGTCCGGCCCCTTCCCCTCGCCCACCGTGCGCACGATCAGCCCGCCTCCCGTCACCGGAAGCTGGTGGAGAATGGCCACCAGCCGCTCGCGCTCCGCCTCGTCCTCGATGCGGCGGGAGACGCCGAAGTGCCGGACGGTGGGGAGCAGCACCAGATAGCGCCCCGGCAGGGTGACGTGGGTGCTGATCCGCGCGCCCTTGCTGGGCAGGGGGTCCTTGACGACCTGGACGATGATCTCCTGGCCGGGCTTCAGCAGGTCGTCGATCGATGGCGAGCCCGTCTGGTGCTGCGACGGCAGCTCGTCGTGGTTGCGGGCGTCGTCGATCTCCAGGTCTTCCATCGCCTCGACGTCGGCCGCCACGTCGCTGACGTAGAGAAAGGCGTCGCGCTCCAGGCCCACGTCGACGAAGGCCGCCTGCATCCCTGGCAGCACCCGGGTCACCCGCCCCTTGTAGACGTTGCCCACGAGTCCCCGATGGCGGTGCCGCTCGACGAAAATCTCCGTCAAGCGGTCGTCCTCCAAGACGGCGATCCGCGTCTGATGCGGGTCGCTTTCGATGAGCATCTTGAGGCTCATGGCGGGGGGATTGTATCTCGGACCCTCACGCCTTGGCCGCTGGCGCCAGAATACGACGAACCCGTGGCCTGCCGCGCCAAGCCACGGGTCGCCGAGATCCGCTCGATCGCCCCGCGAGCGAGAGCGGACCTTGGGCCGGAGGGGCGGTTGGACTCCCGGCCCTCCGGCGGTTCAAGTTTTCAAAGAGCCCTGCTACGCCCCGGCCGCCGAGACCTCCTCATCGGCAGGGAGCTGAATCATGCGCCACTGACAACGGAAAACGACAAGCCAACAATTCCCGATCTTTTGGAGAATCGAGCTGGCGGTTTTCGTGGCCCAGGTGAGACGGTATTTGCAGGCTTCAACGGGCTCTCACCCCTGTCGGCGGGTGGATTACCCCGAGCGGCGGACCAATTTCCCCCGGCGGCGAACCAATTATCCCGAGCGGCGAACCAATTATCCCTGGCGGCGAACCAATTATCCTCAGCGGCGAGTGGATTTCCCCTGGCGGCGAACCAATTACCCCGAGCGGCGAACCGATTACCCCTGGCGGCGGACCGATTATCCTCAGCGGCCGGAGGATTCTCCCCAGCGGCGGACCGATTGCCCCTGGCGGCGAAGGGATTCTCCCCAGGGGTAAATCGACTTTCAACAACGGCGGGCCGCCTCCGTTCTCCGGCCGCCGCACCCCGGGAGGTCCTAGGGCGTCCGCCACTCGGGGTGGCCGCTCTGGAGGTTACGGCCGGCCGGCGCGGGACGAGGGTACCCGTCCGCGGCGGATACGGATCGCGTCTTCTAAGGGTAGGGAACCGCCGTGCTTCGCCTGGAATAGTTGACGGGAGACCGGCGTTACCAGGAATCTCGGCTCAAGGGCGTCGACCTTTTCCGTTCGATGCGGGGTACGATCCCGCCTCCGGTAGTCAGCGTCCGACGAGGAGACTCGCCGGTCGGGAGGAAGCAGGCTCTTTGAAAACTTGAACCGCCGGGGGGCCGGGAGTCCAACCGCCCCTCCGGCCCAAGGTCCGCTCAACCGCAGAAGGTGCGGAGACGGTCGAGCGGACCTGCGTGGACCCGTGGCCTGAGGGGACAGGCCACGGGTCCTTGAGCCGATCGAATTGAATACTGTGTAGCATGAAGGTCTGGCGGACCCATCGAAAGGATCGGCATGTCTCAACAAGTTCTCTTCAAGCTCGAGCTTCCCGAGGATCTGAAGCGCTTTCAGCTTCCGCGGGGTGTCGCCGAGCGTCTGCACGGTCTGCTCGATCGCCAGGACCGAGGTGAGAATCTGACACTCAATGAGCGGCGGGAAGCTAAGGGTCTCGTCGACTTGGCCGAGCTCCTTCACTTCTGAAGCTGCGGGCACAACGCGCCTAAGATGAACCGGCTCTTTGGTCGGCGCGATCCGTGAGGAAGAAAGCGCCCGAGGTCGTCATCCTGCGCTCTGAAAGCATCCGTGCCATGGCTCTCTGGCGGTACTAAGCTCTCGAAGGGGGTATGACATTATGAAAGATCGTGAAATAGCACTTCGCTCTTCAGAGATCACCATCCCCAACGTGCGGCTCGGTCTCGAAGATCTCCTCGCCGTCATCCATGGCCTTGATGAGCCGGCCCGTGCCCGTGTGGCTCATGCTCTTGTCGAGACCGAGATGGACGCTCGCTTCAAAGACCTGATCACGCAGCTGGCCGCGCGGGCTCCAGCCGAAGACGTTACAGATGCCGACATCGATCGCGAAGTGCAAGAGGTGCGCAACGCTGTGCGGCCGGGGTAGCGCGGCTGGTAGAACCTCGGTGATGTCGCACTGTTCTACCGCACAGCGGATCGCCTGATGATCCATTAAATCGCGCCAGTCCAGGCGGCGATGGCTCCGCCTCGATGAGCCGCCATTCATAGCCCGATTCTGATAGGTGTTGGCTCAGCCGCGAGTCCAGGGAGCGGTGTCTCTTGCCAGTTGGGAGTAACAGAAGAGATCTATACGCCACGGCGGATATCTCTGTCTAAACATTTGACCCGAAGAAAGCATCCCAAGAGTCCAGGTACTAGCCTGGTGCGCTCAAGAGGAATGGAAGAGACTCTATGGCTGGCTTGAAACGGGCATAGCGGTGGCTCAACGGTTGCCCCGCATCGTTGCCTCATACAGTGCACTAAGAGGAGTCAACCATGGCAACTGAAGAGTGGCAAGAGATCGCGCGAAAATATTCCCTTCTGTCAGAGGAAGCGCGAGCTGATTACTGGCGGCAGCTAACTCCAGATCAACAGGAATCTCTGCGCGACACCTTGGCTATTGCTCCGCTCGGTGCCACAGCATCTGACGCAACGCGCGGGCAACCGCCGACTCGTGCCCGGCGCGGGTGTGGCAGCCCAGTTGCCGCAGGTTGCATCGGGATGATCCTTGGTTGCATTCTTACAATAGGTGCCGAAGTCGCAGCCGTCATGATGGGAGCGCACGCGGTGAGCGACGTATTTTCTGGCACATCGTCGCGAGGGACTGTCTCGTCTGGCACCTCCCAGCCGAACGACTCAGAAAGTGGCGACTGTAGCGAAATCGGATACCACAACGCGCACCTGTATAAATGTGATCCGGCACAGTGGCGTATGGAAGACCGGAAGGCTCATCATCCAGAGGAATTCGGATTTCCCCCAGAACAGCCGCACTAGCAAGGCGGCAGGTCCTCGGGGGAATTTGGCAAAGTCCTCTTCGTCATAAATACAGTGACGTATAGGATGTCCGCGTGCGTCGAAACCACCTGAGGATGACGAACGCCGCAGTGGGGGTCAGCGCTCCTGGAACATCAAGATCCTTCGCAGGTCACAAACCGAGCCCGGAGGGCGGCAGACTCCCAGCCCAGGGCGCGAGCCGGCGTCAGCCGGCGGAAGCCCTGGGTAGGCGTCGTTCGATCCATTCCAATCGCCCTGCCAAGGGCGCCCTTGGCAGGGCGGGAATCCAGAGCGACGCCGTCCACCCAGGGCTCGCGCCCTGGGCTGGGAGTCTGCCGCCCTCCGGGCTCGGGATAGTGGACCGTGATCGGCTGAATCACCGTGAACGCACCACGACAGATACGTCACCGTAATTGTGGCCCAGAGTACTAAGCATCATTGAGCGTTGCGCCAGCCACGACCTCGGCGCCGGGCTCGCGTTGCAGTAATGCAACGACGGCGCACGAGTCGAAGATGTAGAGCCCGTCATCGGACAAGCTTCTGTTCCTCGATGTCGATTTCCTCGAGCTTTCGCTTGGCGAGTTCTTCGCTCGTCGACATCAGCCCTCGGCCTACGCCCATTACTTTCTCGAGTCGAGCGCTACGCTGCTCGGGAGAGAGCTCGCGAAATGGCCGCGGATCCCTGGCGAGATCCCCGGCCAAGGCTGCCATACGGCCCTGCCCTTCAGGCTTGAAGTCCGATTCGTTCTCCGGTGGCACGAGTACCATCGCACCGCCCCTACTCCCGGAGCGCCTGGCGCGGGCGCGCACTACGATCGTCGCCGCGGGCCACGGCCTCTGGGCCCGCGGCTGATAGAGGGTCGCGACCGGCTCAGCGGCTCAGCGGCTGCTCAGCGGCTCAGCGGCTCAGCGCAGGTGCCAGCGTCATTTTGGGGACCGAAAGGTCCAACCGGTCGATCAACCGATTGAGGCTGCATTTTAGTCACCCTGGAGCCTCCGGGGCTCCGTTTCTGGGCGACTCCCCGATCGGTCGGGACACACCTATCTCATGCAAGCTGAGGATCTCAGGACGATGGCCCTCCGGCGGGCGATGCGGCTGTCAAAGAGCAGCGCCGAGGGATTTATCCCGCCACGAACGGCAGGGCGGGCGGGAAACTGCCACTGGGGAATGGGGCATCGCGATCTCCCAAGCGCAGTCTCTCTGCCGCCTCCCTAAAGGCCGCCACGAACCAGGCATAGGCATCGTAGAAAGCCTTGCGGACAGCCTTGGTTGCCGCATGAACCAGTGGAGCCGGCGAGCGGGCGAGCACGGCAGGGCGATGGAGTGGGTCCTTCGCCAAGATCGCCTTCACGCCCAGCGGGGCCAAGCCCTTGAGGCTCCTTGCGAGAGCCGCCTCGGTCTCGACCTTCTCCACCAGGGCGGCGACGCGCGATCGATAGGCCTCGGGCGGTAGGTGCGCCCAACAGGGTATCGGCGAGAGAATAACGGACTCTTCTGTGGCAAATTCCAAGGGCGTGCTCTCTTCCCGCTGATTGCGGGCAGCAAATTCTCGGGTACGGTCGAACCAGTGTCCCGTGAGGGGCGTGCCGTCGATCAGCGCCGCCGCCGAATGCACGCCGGGCCACTGGCGGACCCTTTCAACAAGGCCCTCCTTAACCGACTGCGCGAGCACATAGGCAAGCCGCTCGATCTGGGCGCGATCCTCTTCGGTGACGACCGTCATCTCATAGCGGCGCTCGAAGACCGGACCGCTCCAGCCGGTGAGGCGGTTGGTCTCCCGAGCCAGCTTCGACTTGACGTCGCGCATGAAGGCAGCGAGCTGACCTGCGCTCTCGGGGACAGCCAGGGCGTGAAAATGGTTGGAGAGCGCCGTGACAGCGTTGAGGACCAGCCTGTGACGCCGCTGGGCGCGGCCGAGGATGCCGAGGAAACGGTCGTTGAAGGCGTGTCCGGGCTTGAACAGGAAGCGTCCCTGGACGGTCCGGCAGGTGATGGAGACGAGAGTGGGAGGGGCGGGTATGTACCGAAGTTTTCTGGCCATACCCTATAAAAGAACGGAAAAAGTCGGCCTCATCTTACAAGGGTATGTAAGTCACTCTTTTGCAATGGGTTAGGGGCCCTCCCAAATGGCATGTGGCGGGGCCTGCTGTCGATTGAGCTTTTCGGGGTCCACCTTCTCAGGTCCTATTTCCTCTTCCTTAGGAGTCGCCCCTACTCCCGGAGCGCCTCGCTGGGCGGCACCCGCGCCGCCCGCCAAGCCGGGCCGGCGCTCGCCAGGAGTGCCACGCCGGCCAGGAGCAGCGCCACCGCTCCGAAGAGAAGCGGATCCGTCGCGCTCACTCCGTAGAAGAGGCTGGCGAGCGCGCGGCCGAGGGCCAAGGCAACGGCGGAGCCGGCGAGGATGCCGAGAAGAGTCGGCCGCATCACCTCGACCACCACCAGGAGGAGCACGTCTTTGACCTGCGCCCCGAGCGCCATGCGGACGCCGATCTCCTGCACCCGCCGGCCGACCGTATAGGAGAGCACGCTGTAAATCCCCACCGCCGCCAGGAGCAGCGCGAGGCCGGCGAAGACGGAGAGGAGCAACATGTTGAAGCGCTCCCGCGAGAGATACTGGGCGACGATGGAATCCAGCGTCGCGACCTCCAGCAGCGGCAGGTCCCGGTCTTCCTCGTGGATGGCGCGGCTGACCGCCGGCACCAGGCTCTCGGGACGCGTCCTGGCGCGCACCACGATCGTCGCCGCGGGCCACGGCCTCTGGGCCCGCGGCTGATAGAGGGTCGCGACCGGCTCAGGGACCCGCAAACCGTCGACCTTGACGTCGGCGACCACACCCACGACCTCCTGCGAGACTCGAGGGGCGAGCCCGAGAATCAGCCGCCTGCCCAGGGGGTTTTCGCCGCGCCAGAAACGCCGGGCCATGGTTTCGCTGATCAGGACGACCGCCGGCCGATCCAGGGCATCCGCGGCGGTGAAGTCGCGACCGCGCCGGAGCGCGATGCGCAGGGTGCGCAGGTAGCCCGGGGAGATCACGCGCACCGCCACCTCGGGCTGCTCCGCAAGGACGCCGGCCGGCCGGCCTTCGATGGCGACCGGCTCGTTCAACCCGGGCTCGGTCAGGGGCAGCCAGTCGACCGTGGCGGCGGCCTCGACCCCCGGCAGGGCCTGGAGGCGCGTGAGCACCCGATCGAAGAAGGCGCTCTGCTGGCGGGGCTCCGGGTACTTTTGCTGGGGGAGGCCGAGGACCAGGGTCAGCACGCCATGGGGATCGCAGCCGGGATCGGCGTGCCGCAAGACCCCGAAGCTCTCGATCATCAGCGTCGCGCCCAGGAGGAGGACGAGCGACAGCGCGACCTCGGCGACCACCAGCGCGCCGCGGGTGCGGCGGCCGGCGGCGGAAGCGTCGGTCCGCCCCTGCCCGCGCTGAAGTGTCCGGTGGAGATCGCCGCCCAGGGAGGACCAGGCCGGCACCAGGCCGGCAGCGAGCCCGGCGAAGAGCGAGATCCCCAGCGTGAAGCCCAGAATCCGGAGATCGAGATGGACGTCGAGCCCTTGGAGGAGCCAGTCACTCAGGAAGCCGCGAAGGAGCGCCGCGAGGAAGTGCGCCAGGTAGAGGCCCAGGACGCCGCCGGCCAGGGCGAGGAGCAGCGCCTCCGCCATGAGCTGCTGCACCAGCCGCCCGCGGCTCGCCCCCAGCGTGCCGCGGATGGCCATCTCCTTGCTCCGGCCCAGGGTTCGCACGAGGACCAGGTTGGACACGTTGGCGCAGGCGATGAGGAGGACGAAGGCGACGGCTCCAGGAGGAGGAGGAACGCCGGCCGCACCGCTTTCACCAGGTAGTCGTGGATCGGCTCGACGGCGGCGCCCCAACCCTTGTCGGTCTCGGGATACTGCCGGGCCAGGCGGCCCGAGAGGACATCCAGCTCCGCCTGCGCTCGCCGGCGGTCCACGCCGGGCTTCAGGCGGGCGATGACGCTCAGGGAGCGCTCGTTCCGCGCCGCGCGCTCCCGGGGGGTCCAGGCGAGCGGCTTCCAGACTTGGACGACCGCCGGGTACCAGGCCGCCACCCGGAGGGCGGGCATGACGCCCACCACCGTGTGGCGCCGGCCGTCGAGCAGGATCTCCCGGCCGAGGACTCTGGGATCGGCCCCGAAGCGGCCCTGCCAGAGGGCCTGGGAGAGGATCACGACGTCGTCATGGCCCTGTTCCTCTTCGCCCGGCGCGAAGACCCGGCCGAGGAGCGGCCGGATGGCGAAGACGGCGAAGAGGTCACCCGAGACGGTGGCAGCCACGAGCGACTCGGGCTCCTGCCCACCGGTCAAGGTCAGGGAGGTGCCGTGGTAGGCCGCCATCGCCGTGAAGGCGTGGCTCCCGGCCCGCCAGTCGAGGTAGCGGGCGGGCGACACCCCCAGCGCTTTCCTCACGGGCCCCGTAGACGCCTCTTGGAGCCGCATCAGCTGTTCGGGCTCGGGGAAGGGCAACGGCCGCAGCAGCACGGCGTCGACGAGACTGAAGATGGCGGTGTTCGCCCCGATCCCCAAGGCCAGGATGATGACTGCCGCGGCGGTGAAGCCCGGGCTCTTGCTGAGAGCGCGTAGACTGAAGCGAAGATCCAGCCCCACCGTGTTCATGGCGGGGCCAATTCTATCTCTTGCCGGATTCGTGACGGTGAGGAGGAGTCGCCATGCTCAGGTATCGCCTCGCTTTGACGGCAATCGTGTGCGCGTGGATCAGCCCGGGTCTCACCTTGCGGGCCGGTACGTTGGAGAACGCGGCCCCGTTGGTCATCGGCGAGACCTTCACGATCGATTCCAAGATCCTGAACGAGACAAGGCGCATCAACGTCTATCTCCCGCCCGGCTATGTCGAGTCGCCCCAGGTGCGGCTGCCGGTGCTCTACATGCCCGACGGCGGGATGGCCGAGGATTTCCTGCATGTGGCGGGCCTTGTCCAGGTCTCCGCCGGCAGCGGGACGATGCGGCCGTTCCTTCTCGTCGGCATTGAGAATACCCAGCGCCGTCGCGATTTGACGGGTCCCACGGAGGTCGCGGACGACAAGAAGATCGCGCCACAGGTGGGAGGATCCGAAGCCTTTCGGGCATTTCTTCGCCGGGAGCTCATGCCGCAAGTGAAGAGCCGCTATCGGACGACCCAGGAAACGGCCATTGTCGGAGAGTCGCTGGCCGGGTTGTTCGTGGTGGAAACGTTCCTTCTGGAACCAGATCTTTTCGATACCTATATTGCCTTGGATCCAAGCCTGTGGTGGAACCATCACAAGCTCGTCGACGATGGAGCCTCACGGCTCCATGCAGTGCCGAAGCTGGAGAAGACGTTGTATTTCGCCAGCAGTGACGAGAAAGGGATCGTGGAGGTGGCGCAGAGATTCGCTCAGGTTCTCGCCAGGAATGCGCCGCCGGGCCTCCGTTGGCACTACGAAAAGATGCCGGAGGAGAAGCATTCGACGATCTATCACCCAGCGGCTCTCAAGGCATTTCGCGCCGTGCTCAAGCCGTAAGCGGGTGTCTCTCGTCGAGCCGCTGCGATACACTCGCCGACACGTATTTCGCGGTTGAGGAGATTGGAGATGCAGCAGGACTCCTTGCTGGGCGGTCAGCGGTGGCTCCCGGTGGCGCTGTTTGTTGCCGTCGTGTACCCCGTTGTGGGTATTGCATTCGCGGCGCTCGCCAATCCCTCGGCCTCCAACGAGATGCGTCTCACC
>DATIOS010000322.1:0-8373 GCA_035472915.1 Thermoanaerobaculia bacterium | reverse complement strand
CACCGACACCGACCTCGAGGCGCGGGTCCAGACGGGCGAGTTCCGGGCGCCGCTCCTCCACCGGCTCTCCGGCTACGAGATCTGGCTGCCTCCGCTACGCGATCGCCGCGAGGATCTCGGCCGCCTGCTCGTCCATTTCCTGCGCCAGGAGCTGGCCGCGACCGGCGAGGTCCAGGACCTCGCCGCCGAGACCTGGCTGCCCGCCCACATCGTCGCCCGCCTCGCCCGGTTCTCCTGGCCGGGCAACGTGCGCCAGCTCCGCAACCTGGTGCGGCAGATCGTCATCGGCAGCCGCGGCCTCCAGCGCCTGGAGGCCGGACCGGTCGTCGACCGGCTGCTCCAGACTCCGGACGCTCCGGCAGATTCCAGCCAACTGCCCACGCCGGCGCCTTTGCCGGTGCCCACGCCGGCCGAGCCTCTCCAGGCCGACCGGCGAAAGCCCGCCGACATTGCCGAGGAGGAGCTTCTCGCCGCCCTGCGGGACCACCGCTGGGACCTTCAGGCCACCGCGGCTCACCTTCACATCTCCCGTCCGTCGCTCTATGCTCTGATTGAAAGCTCACCCGGAGTGCGGAAGGCGGGGGACTTGAGCGCTGAGGAGATCAGCCGTTGCTGGGAGGAGTGCGGCGGCGATCTGGACGCCATGGTCGACCGCCTGGAGGTATCGCGCAAGGCCCTCGCTCGCCGGCTCCGGGAGATGAAGCTCGTCTAACTCGGAGGAATCGTGACCGACCTCCCCGCGATGATCGGTCCTTACCAGGTGCTGAAGCCGCTCGGCGCCGGCGGCATGGGTGAGGTTTTCCTCGCCTACGACGAGCGGCTGGACCGCAAGGTTGCCATCAAGCGGATTCGCTCCGACGCGGGCGCGATCCCTGAGCGTAGCGAGCGTTTTCGCCGTGAAGCACGGGTGGCGGCGAAGCTCAATCATCCGGCCATCGTCCAGATCTACGACGTCCTCACCGAAGGGGATGTGAGCTACATCGTCATGGAGCACGTGGAGGGGACGAACCTCCGGCGGCTCCTCGACGACGGTCCGCTGCCGGCCGGCGAAGTCGTCGTCCTGGCGCACGACGTCGCTCAGGGTCTCGCCGAGGCACATCAGCAGGGAATCGTTCACCGGGATCTCAAAAGCGAGAACGTCCTCGTCACTTCCGAAGGGCGGGCCAAGATCGCAGACTTTGGCATCGCCAAGCGGGTCCTGGCCGGGCCGGAAGAGGGCTCGCTCACCGCCGATGGCCGCGTGCTCGGCACTTACCGGGTCATGTCGCCCGAGCAGGCGCGCGGCGAGACGGTGGATTTCCGTTCCGATCTATTTTCCTTCGGCGTGCTGCTTTACGAAGCGCTGACCGGCCAGTCTCCATTCGAAGCGGAAAACGAGCTGGCGATGCTGAGCCGGATCGTTCACAGCCGGCAGACTCCGGTGCGGAAGGTGAGGCCCGAGGTCCCCGCGGAGCTTTCCGACCTGGTGGACCATCTGTTGGAAAAGGACCCGCTGGCGCGACCGCGGAGCGCGCGCGAGGTGGCCGACGTACTGACCGGGCGAAGCGTCCATTCGCAGGAGGGAACCAGCTCCCGGACGGTGGTGGAACCTATCTCCAGGACAGCGCCGCCTGGTTCGGCGGCAGGCACAGCCGCGCCGAGAGAGCAGGGACCCCACGACTCGGCGCTGACGACAACCGGCCGGCGATTCGGCGTTCGGACCTGGGCGGCTGTGGCATTGCTCCTCGCGGCGGCCACGCCGGCGGCCTGGTACTCCTTGCGACCGGCCCGTCACCCGCTCTACGTCGCGGTTCTCCGTCCTGTAATCGACGCCCACGCCCAGGGCCCCGAGGAATCCGAAGTGCTCGCGTCCGCCCTCCGCCTCGCGCTACTTCAGGGAGTCCTCGGTCTCGAGGACCTCTCTCCGCGCTCCTTCGACGAGGTGGACAAGGTGCCAGGCCCGCCCACGGCGATCGCCCGGGCGGTGTCCGTCGACGAGCTCATCAGCGCGAAGCTCTCGTGCCGTGCCGAGCTCTGCCGGATTGCCCTCAGCCGGCTGTCCGGCAAGGACGGCAGCATCCTGTGGGCCGGGAGAAGCTTCGAAGTCCCTACCGACAACCTGTCGGTCGTCGCCAACGCCGCCAGCCGGCAAATTCGCCTGGGGTACCCCGGCCATTCAACGCGCAAGGGCGCCGAAGATCTGGCGTTCACCGATCAGGACCTCCGCGAGCTCCTCCAGATCCGGCGCCGCTTCGACTCCCGGCAGGAGCCTTCCCTGGAGATCCTGGAAGATCGCCTCGCGGCCATTCGCTCGCGCTCCCCCCGCTTCCTGGACGCCTACCTCCTCGCCGCCGACATTGCCCGTCACCGCTACTGGAGCTCCCGCAATCCGGAGGATCTCCAGCGTGGTCTCCGCTTGACCGCGCAGGCCCACCAGCTGGCGCCCAACGATCCACAACCGCTGTTGGCACGCATCGATCTCGCCCTGACGGGCAAGGACGTGGACCTCGCGCAGAAGACCCTGGAGGAGCTGCGGCCCTTGATTCCCGGCGACGTCGATCTGCTGGAGCGGAGCTCCCGCATCCTCGACGCGCAAGGAAAGTCCCAGGAGGCCCTGGCGCAGCTCCGCACGGCGGCGCGCCTGCAGCCTTCGAGCAAGCGGCTTCACAACCTCGCGCAACTGGAATTCAAGCTCGGCCATATCGCGGAAGCGAAAAGCGCCCTCAATCTGCTGCTTCAGCGCTCGCCCGCCGACTTCGACGGCCTGTCCATGCTCGCCACGATCGAATTGCTGAATGGCGACGCCAATCGATCGATCGATCTCTACCGCCAACTCGTCAGCCGCTCGCCAGGCACTACCGAGCTGTCCAATCTCAGCGTCGCTTATCTTTTCGCCAAGCGCTATGCCGAAGCCGCGGACACCGTCAAGACGATCCTCGCCCGGGAGCCCGGAAATCCACTTTACATCCTGAACCTTGGCGACGCCTACCTGTTGATGGGCCATCGCCCAGAAGCCGAGGAGCAATATCGCAAGGTCCTCGCGCTCACTGGCGCCGACCTGTCCAAGACCGATCCCCAGTTCCTCACCGTCAAGGCGCAGGCCCTGGCACACCTGGGACAGGGCCAGCAGGCGGCCGAAGCGGTTCAGGAAGCCCTTCGCCTGGCTCCGGACAACGGCTCGACCGCCTATGAAGCCTCCCTCGTCTATGCCCTCCTTGGCGAGGACAACTCCGCGCTGGTCAATGCCGAACGCGCCGTCAAGGCGGGATTCGGACCTCGCTGGTTCTCCTTCCCCTGGTTCGACCCGTTGCGGCGGCGGCCGGAGTTTCAGACCATGACCGGTTCCGCTGCCACCGGTGCCTCTTCGAGCTGAAGCGCGTCATTCGAGGGCGGATTGAAAACGATTGTTGGATCGTGCTGGAGCTCGATTCCTCCCGCGGTGTAGTCCAAGTTCGTACTGAAGGCCCAGTCCTGATACAGCTCCAGGACACTGCAAATCACCACGATATTGCCTTCACCGTCTGGCGGTATCGGGCTCCCCCCAAAGGCAGCGGCGGGCGTAACCAGACTGTTCAGACTGTCGATCCCCGATCCCCGGACGAAGGTGAGCGTGAAGTCTGCGTCGTTGGAAGTCGGCAAGAGGCGGAGGCGAGTACCCGAGCCGGAGCCGGTAACCAGCACCGTGTTGGCATCGCTTGACGTGTACTGCAATGAGCTGCCGTTGCCGCTGACGATGAGGCTGACAGTGATGGTTGCGGTGAGCATGGTTCATCTCCTCCTTTGTGTGATTGAACCCTTCGAAATCCTGCAAAATTGTTGACGTCTTCGATTGAGGGAGGAAAAGCAAGAGGCGTACCATGGAAAAACCCTTTCCAACCGGGCTTGCGGGCACAACTCTCCCGCTCTGACATGTCAGTGACATGTCAGGCGGGAGAGCTGACGCGACGAAAGTGCCTTTTACCGGCGGAACCGGTTGAAGCGGCTGGGAGAGAAAGCGGAAAGGATCTGTCCGACCCGCTCCTCAGGGGGCTTGGTGGAGGGATCCACCGGCACCGGACGCGCTTCGACCGGACGGTGGAGCGGCTCGGGCCGGCGCCCCTTTTTCTGCTGATGCCGCGGCTGATGCGACGGCGACTCGCCGGGACGATGGCCGCGCGGCTGTTGCCGCGGCCCGCCCTCATTGGGCCGGTGCTGCCGCGGCGGCTGACCCGCAGGCCCTGCCGCGCGGGCTGCCGGCGGACGGTCTCCCCGCGGCTGTTGCGACGGCTGCGGTTGTGAACCGCCGCGGCCTCTCTCTTCGGATTCGCGCTGCGTCTTCTTCTCCGCCTTGGCCTTGGCCCGTGCCCGCTCCTCGGCCTTGCGGGCCCGGATGGCGGCGATACGCTCGGCAATGGGAATCTCGAAGCGCTCCGTGGGCTTCGACTGGTAGTCGAACCCGGCCAGGGTCAGACGGTTGAGCCGCTGGCCGACGGCCCGCTCGATGGCGTGCAGCTCGCCGATCTCCTGATCGGAGACGAAGGTGAAGGCGTCGCCCACCATCTCGGCCCGGGCGGTGCGGCCGACACGGTGGATGTAATCCTCGGGCACGTTGGGCACGTCGAAGTTGATGACGTGCGACAGCGCCTCGACGTCGATGCCCCGCGCCGCGATATCCGTCGCCACCAACACCTGCAAGCTGCCGTTCTTGAAGCGCGACAGAGCGTCCGTGCGCTGCGCCTGGCTGCGGTTGCCGTGAATGCGGTCGCAGGCCACGCCGTGGCGCTCCAGGAACTCCGCCAGCCGGTTGGCCCGGTGCTTGGTGCGGGTGAAGACGAGGACGTTCTTGATCTCGCCCCGCCGCAGCAGCTCGACGAGAAGGAACGGCTTCAGCTCCTCGCGCACCGGATAGACGGCCTGGGTGACACCCTTGGCCGGCTCCGACTTGCGCTCGACGTTGAGGCTCGCGGGGTTGTGCAGCATTTCCCGCGACAGAACGACGATCGGCGGCGGCAGCGTCGCCGAGAAGAAGAAAGTTTGCTCCGCCTTCGGCAGATGCTTCAGCACCCGGCGGATATCGGGCAGGAAGCCCATATCCAACATGCGGTCCGCCTCGTCGAGAACGAGGACTTCGAGGCCCGCGAGCTTGGCGTAGTCGTACTGAAAATGATCGAGGAGACGGCCCGGGGTGGCGACGATGACGTCGACGCCCTGGCGGAACGCCCGCTCCTGCGGCCCGATGGCGACGCCGCCGAAGACGGCCGCGCCCCGCAGGTTGGTGTACTTCGCGAAACCTTCCAGGTGCTCCTGGATCTGGGCCGCCAGCTCGCGGGTGGGAGCCAGAATGAGAGCGCGGGTGGTGCCGCGGGGTTTGTCCATCAGGCGATGGAGGATGGGCAGCAGGAAGGCGGCGGTCTTGCCGCTCCCGGTCATGGCGCAGGCGAGCACGTCGCGGCCTGCCATGGCGGGGGGAATTGCGTCCTGCTGGATCGGCGTCGGCTGGGTGAAACCCAGGGTCTCGACGCCACGGAGAAGATCGGGGTGGAGGCCGAAATCAGAGAAGTCGCTCAAGCGTTTTTACAGTCCTTCCGAGGGCGCGCGGACCTCCAGCTCCAAGGCTAGGCGCTCGCGCCAACTCGATCTTTCCGGCAGATAAAGGAAAAAAGAACGGGAGTTTTGCCGGCGAGGCCCGTTCGTGGGCTCAGGAGTTGAGCCACTGCTCTCACACACGCTTCAGCTCGCCAGGGGCGAACAACCCAAGAGTTTCACATCTGGACGGATTTGCCAAGCCGCCCGGGCGCGCTTCCAAGGTCACGAGGGAGAACGCCGTCTCCGAGGTAGTTATTCCCGCCCACATCGTTATCCCGCTTGCCGTCAGGCTTGGCGGTTCCGCTTTCGCGCCTTCCAGAGCTCCCAGATCGCCGGCAGCAGCGACAGGAAGATGATGAGCAGCTCGACGATGATGAAATGGTCCTGGACGAACTGGTTGCGGTAGAGACCGTAGCCGGCGAGGGTGCAGAGCAGCACCCAGGCCGTGCCGCCGATGACGTTGTAGCTCATGAAACGCCCGTAGCTCATCTCCCCCAGGCCGGCGACGAACGGCGCCAGCGTCCGGACGATGGGAACGAAGCGGGCGAGGATGATCGTCTTGCCGCCGTACTTTTCGAAGAACTCATGGGTGTAGGCCAGATGCTCCGGCTTGATGAGCCGCCGCTTGGAGGCGATCAGACGAGCCCCAAGAAAGTGGCCCACCCAGTAGTTGACCGTATCCCCCAGAATCGCGGCGGCGATCAGCGAGACCAGCAGCACCAGCAGGGAGAGAGATCCTCTGCCGGCAAAAACTCCCGCCAGGAACAGCAGAGAGTCGCCGGGCAGGAACGGAGTCACCACCAGCCCCGTCTCGGCGAAGATGACGGCGAAGAGGATGAGGTACGTCCAGACTCCGTACTCCTGGATGATGGGGCCCAGGTGTTTGTCCAGATGGAGGACGAAGTCGATCAGGTGCTTGACGGTTTCCATGTCTCCCCAAGCGCGTCGCCGCCCCGGGCGGGGCGGGTTCAGGCGCCGTGAGAGTAAGGTCTCGGGAGACGGATGTCCAGACGCCTAGAAAAGGAACGAACGATCACTCCACGGGAAATCCCACCCGCCGCTCCTTTTCTACCGTCCCTTCCAGATCGCGAATCTTGCCCAGGAGATCGCTCTGCTCTTCGACGACGTCGAGGGTCTCGCCGGAGAGGAGGAGGACCTTGGTACCGCTACCGTGGCGCTCCGCGGGAGCCAGGCCGATGATTGACTCGGTGCGAAGCCAGATGTCCCGGCTCGTGCTCTGGGTAACCTGAATCCACGGCATGCTTGGCGCTCCTCCCAAGAATCGAATTCAATTACAGGAGGTACGGTATCACTCGCCGGGTCCGCCGGGCGTAGTCCTCGTAGTCAGGGTAGCGCTCCACTACCAGCGCCTCTTCGAAGTGCATGCGCAGGATGGTCATGATCGTGGCCACCAGGCCAAGGGCGGCGGCGCGCAGGCTCCAGTTGGCGCCGATTCCCGTCCAGACGAAGAGGAGAATGGCCGCGTAGATCGGATGGCGGACGAAGCGATAAGGGCCGGTCGTCACCAGCCCTCCCCCCGTCGGGTTCGCCGCGTAGTGGAAGCTGCGCATGCCGAACGTGACCCGCGCCCAAATCATCAGCGCGATGGCGGCGATCTGGAGGCCGATCGTCAGTGGGCCGTTGCCCAGCAGGCTGTCGCTGAGCGCCAAGCCGGCGGCAGCGAGTAGCAGGACGACGAAAACGGAAGTCGAGAGCAGGCTGGCGTGTTTCTTGACGAAGGAGCTGGCCGTCACAGCTTCACTCCGGGGTCCGCGTCCGACGCGAAGCCGAGGCGGTGCATCTCCTCGAGCACTTCGGCGAAAAGGTCGAAGAGCTTCTTGAGGCGATCCACGTCGCGGATCACTCCCGTCACCTGGAAGTAAAGCTCGTCCACGCCGTCCGGGAAGCGGGAGCAGTAGAAGCCCTCGTCGTCCTTGAGCTCCAGGCGGATCTGCGGCTGCTCTTCGATCAGACGCCGGATTTCCGCATTGGCGAACAGCGCCTTGATCTTCGTCTCGTCGTTGCCCTGGACGATGAAGTCGTCGTCGAACTGGCTGGAGTAACCCACCTCGATGTCCTGCATGCCCAGCATCTTGCCCAGGGCGCTGAAGATGCTCTTGCGGTAGATGCGGAAGCGGAGTTTGTCCTGGCTGACGAAGGGCGCCCGCATGCGCGTAAAGGTCATGTGGTTATGGCCGCTCGAAACGCTGTAGACGTCCAGGGTGACCGTCCAGCCCTTGACGTGGGCCACGACCTTGTCGCCCTTCCAGAAGCCGCCATCGACGAAGTCGGCGCCGATCTCGCCGCACAGTTGCTTCCAGACCTCCTCACGGCTGGGGCCGAACATGCCTGCCAGAAAGCTCATCTCTGTCGCTCCTCTTTCCTGATGACCTGACTCTATTAGACCACGCGAACCCGGATCGTGACGCCGGCCCATCTCGTGGACGGACCTCTGTCCGCCGCTTCGAGGCCCTCACTCCCCCAGCCCCTCTCTCCCCCCTCTCTCCCAGCCTCCCCCCCACCTGACGGGAGAGAGGGGAGCCAGAAGTTCTACAAAGGCAGATTTGTTTCTGGCTGTTCTCCCTCTTCTCCCGTCAGGCGGGGGGGAGGCTGGGAGAAGAGGGCCGGGGTGATGAGGGTCTTTGCCAGTGCGGCAACCGGCCCGGCTTTGAGTGACAAATCTTCGTAGATACCTGTGAGAATTTTTGCGAGTTGGCAAGAAAGCCACGTTTCGCTCGTTTCCGGAGCAGACTTCGGCACCGGACTGCGCACTGACTGCGCACTGTCCACCAACAGACCCCTGACATTCCCTGACACCCTGGACACATC
>DATIOS010000321.1:0-3660 GCA_035472915.1 Thermoanaerobaculia bacterium | reverse complement strand
GAGACCTCCTCACCCAGCGCGAGCTGATGCATGAGGAGCCCGTCGTACGGCTGGTGTGAGGAGGCCCGATGGGGGAATTGATCGCCGGCCTGTGCTTCGTCCTGTATGGCAGCGGCTTGGCCTTGCTCGTATCCCGTCTCGGCCGCAAAACCCTGCAAAGCTGGCAGGATGCCGCGACGTCCTGCGGTCTGCGGGTTGAGAAAACCTCCGGGGTTTGGGGACGGCTGTGGCTCGAAGCCCGCGACGGACCGCTGACGGTAAGGATCGAGGTGCCCGAGGGGCGCAAGAAGTACCACTGCCAGATCGTGGTCGTGATTCCGCCGGGGCCGCCAGGTTTTTCCGGCGTCTACATCCGCCGCGAGGAGCTCAAGCCCTCCGGAGCGCACGAGATCGAGATCGGAGACGAACCCTTCGACAAAGCGTTTTACATCTTGGGACCGGTACGGCTCCTCACGGCTCTGCTGGACGTCGAGATGCGCCAACTGCTGATGTCCGTCAATGCCGAGAGCCAGGCCCTGGTGATCGTTGGCGGCGAGTTGGGGGTGGGGACGATCGGAAACAGGATTGCCGACCTGCTGCCGTTCGTCCTCGACATCGCCCGGCGTTGCGCGCAGCCCTTGGACGTGGCGCAACGGTTGGCCGACAACGCCCACCAGGATCCCGACGTCGGAGTCCGACTTCGCAACTTGCTCGTCCTGGCCCGTGAATTCCCTGGCGAGCCAGCGACCACCGAGGCGCTCCGCACCGCCTGCGCGGATGCGAATTCGCGGGTCCGGCTGCGGGCGGCCCAGGAGCTGGGCGCCGAAGGCCGCGGGGTCCTCCTGGAGCTTGCGGAGAGCATCGCGGACGACGAAACGAGCGCGCAGGCGGTGTCGAGCCTGAATCGAGAGCTGCCGGTCGAGCGGACGCGGGCACTCCTCCTCCAGGCTTTGCGCCGGCGCCTTCACAAGACGGCCCGCGCCTGCCTGGAGGTGCTCGGAGGTAGCACAGCTCCCGAGGACGTCGGCACGTTGGCCAAGGTCATGGTGCGCGAACACAGCGAGCTCGCCACCGCCGCCGCGACAGCCCTGGGGAGGACCGGAAACCCTGCCGCCGAGCCACCGCTGATCCAGGCTCTCCAGAGCGAGTCGAGGGACCTCCAGGTGGCGGCGGCAAACGCGCTGGCGCGCATCGGCACGGTGGCGGCCGTGCTGCCGCTCAAGGAAGCCGTCGAGCGATCGGCCCGCGACCCCGCTCTCCTCAAAGCCACGCGCCAGGCGATCGCCGAGATCCAGCTCCGGCTCCCCGGAGCCTCTCCCGGCCAGCTCTCGCTCGCCGGCACCGAAGCGGGCCAATTGTCCCTGGCGCAAACTGAAGCCGGTCAACTGTCGCTCGCGGAGGATCCGGCCGGCCGGCTTTCACTCGATGGCGAGACGGCGTAAGACCCCGCCGGCAAGGCACTGGGACTCGGTATGTTGGGCTTGACCTTCACGATCTGCACTCTGATAGCCGCCGGAGGCCTATGGAGGCTCAACGAACACCTGAACCGCCGCAGGCGCCTGGAGGGCTGGCAGCATACCGCGGCGTCTCGCGGCCTGAAGGTGGAGGAGGTCTCGAGCTACTCGGCTCGCCAACTGAAGCTCGTGACACGAGCCGGGCCGCTGGAGGTGCGGATCGAGGAGGTTCGCGGCTTAACGCGCAACATTCAGGTGGTCGTCGTGGTTCCGGCGCTGGCGGATTTCTCTGACGTGAGAATCCGTCGCGGGTTCCGGAAGGCTTTTTCGGGGGTGCGGGAGCTCAAGGTCGGAGACGGGCTCTTCGACAGGATGTTCGACATCGCGGGGCCGCCGCGGCACGTGTGCGCGCTGCTCGATGCGAAAGCACGAGCTCTGCTGCTCCTCGTAGCCACCAAGTGCCGACTGGAAATCGTGGCAGGCGAGATTCGGGCGCAGACGTACGATAGCCAACTTTCTGACGTCCTGCCCGGCCTCCTCGACCTCGGCCACCTGTTCTCGCAGCCCAGGGACGTCACCCTCTGCCTGCTGGAGAACGCCCGCCAGGACCCCAGGTTCGAGGTGCGGCTCCAGAACCTGCTCCTCCTGGTCCGTGAATTTCCTGGGACTCCGGGAACGGTCGAGGAGCTCCGCCGGGCCTGCTCGGACTCAAGCCCCAAGGTCCGGCTGTGGGCAGCCAGGGAATTGGGCGCCGAAGGCCGCGATGTCCTCAGGCAACTTGCCGCGAGCCAGGAGGACGACGACTGCAGCGCGCAGGCCATCTCGGCTCTGGGCCTGGAGCTGCCGTTCAAGGATGCGAGAGCGATCCTCGGCCAGGCCGTGCAAGGGCACCACGTCCAAACGGCCCGCGCCTGCCTGGAGGTGCTAGGCCGCTACGGCACCGCGAAGGCCATCAAACACCTGGTGAGGGTGATGACGCAAGAGAGGGACGAGTTGGCCGTCGCCGCGGCCCGGGCTCTGGGAACGACCGGAAACGCAGCCGCCGAGCTGCCGCTGATCGGGGCTCTCCAGCACAGAATCACGGAGGTCCGGGTGGCCGCGGCGAACGGGCTGGGCCGGCTCGGCTCGACTGCGGCAGTGCTACCGCTCAAGGAAGCCGCCAAGCGATTCGCCTACAATCCCGATCTCCTCAAGGCCACGCGCCAGGCCATCGCGGAGATCCAGCTCCGGCTCCCCGGAGCCTCTCCCGGCCAGCTCTCGCTCGCCAGCACCGAAGCGGGCCGGTTGTCCCTGGCGCAAACCGAAGCCGGCCAACTGTCGCTCGCGAACGATCCGGCGGGCCAGCTTTCACTCAAGGGTGAGACGGGGTAGCGTCGCGCTCAACGGCCTGCAGAAGATTTTGATTGTCCGACGGCGGCCTTTTTTGCCCCGCTACAAGTACTTCTCCGCTTCGCGCCGCGTCACTCCCGACACCCGGCCTTCCCGCTCCGCCAGAAATTTCCTCACCCGCTCCGGGTGCTTCTTCGACACCTCGCGCAGCACCCAGCCCAGGGCCTTGCGGATGAAAAACTCTTTCTCTTCCAGCAAGCAGTCGGCGTAGCGGACGAAGCGGGGCCAGTCTCCGCCGCCTCGGCGCAGGGGGACGAGCAGGGCGAGGACGGCGGAGCGGCGGAGCCAGAAGTCCGTGTCTTTCACCCAGCGGTCGAGTCGGGCGTTGAGGCGCGGGTCTTTCTCCACCAGCGGCCCCACGATCTGGGTGGAGATGAAGTCCACGTAGGCCCAGGAGCGGGAGCGACGAAGGAGGTCTTCCAGGAGATCGATGTCCTCGCTGCGCAGCAGCGCGATGCGTGTCTGGAGCAGCTCCATGCCAAAGGATCGCAGCTCGTGGTTTTGGATCGCCCAGAGATCCGCGGCCAGAGCCACGAGGGCCGGCCGATCCAGATCCGGGTGGTTCTTCAGCCAGAGGCGCGCAGCGCTTCGAAGTTCCGGCGTCGTCACTCCGAGGAAGTCAAGATCGCTCTTGAGGTAGGCTTTCGATCCCTCGGCCCGCTCCTTGGTGCCCAAGGGACGCAAGATCGCCTCAATGGCCTTCACCTCGGAGGCCGGTTTTTTGGCAGGGACCGCCCTCCCCCGCCCTCGCGGCGCCGCGTCAGGGTCCCAACCGAAACGCTCGAGGTCGGTGCGGCCGTGGGCGTTGAAAACCACGCCTTCCTCTTCGAGAAGATGA
>DATIOS010000320.1:0-10439 GCA_035472915.1 Thermoanaerobaculia bacterium | reverse complement strand
ACCCGAGCCGAGCTGCTCGCGCGACTCCTGAAGGCGGCGGTCCGTTTCCTCCCCCGGCTCCGTGCCTGGCGCCAGCACCGTCACCCGGGCATGGGCCAGGCGGGCCAGCTCTCCCCCCAGAGCCAGTGCGGCGCGCGCCGGAGCCGATCCGTCGGTCAGCAGCAGGAAGCGCATCCCGGGGTGGACCAGGGCGTGTACCCGCCGCACTCCCACCCACGTGGTGTCCCCCGGTCGCAGGGGAAAACGGCGCGCCTGGTCCTGGGAGCGAGTCGCTTCGATCCAGATCGAGTCGCTGCCAAAAGGCACCACGGGCGCGATGGCCCGAACGCCGGGCAGAGCGGGAAGCCGCAGGCGCAGCCGCTCGAAGGAGCCGATGAAGGCGCGCTGGTCGACCACCGCCTGGCCGAGCAGGGGCAGCCCGGCGTCGTCCGCCGAGGCGCGTACGGCGACGTCCTCCGGGCGGAAGAGAACCTGCACCCGGCGGCCTGCGACGTCCGGAGTATCGGCGACGCCCACGGTCCTTGGCTCCGCGTGAGTGCCCAGCGGGAAGCAGACCGGCCCCACCTTCACTCCCGTGGAGGTCGCCTCCCCCACCAGCAGATTGGCGGTACCCAGAAAGGTGGCCACGAACTCCGTTTCCGGCCGCAGGTACAGCTCCTCCGGCAGACCGGCCTCCAGCAGTCGTCCAAAAGAGAGCACCGCCAGCCGGTCGGCCAGCTCAAAGGCTTCGTCCTGGTCATGGGTGACGAAGAGAGTCGTGACTCCCAGCTCGCGCTGGATCTCGCGGATGGTGCGCCGCAGGTCCGCCCGCACCTTGGCGTCCAGGGCGCCGAAGGGCTCGTCGAGAAGCAGCACCTCCGGCTGGTGGGCGAGAGCCCGGGCGAGGGCAACCCGCTGTTGCTGACCGCCGGAGAGCTGGCGCGGCAGCCTGCCGCCCAGGCCGGCAAGCCCCACCAGCTCCAGAAGCTCGTCACGCCGCTGCCGCCGCACCTCCCGGGCCGCGCCGCGCACCGCCAGGGCGAATTCCACGTTTTCCGCCACCGAGAGGCTGGGAAAGAGCGCGTAGCTCTGGAAAACGAATCCCACGCCCCGGCGGGCCGGCGGCAACTCCGTGACATCACGACCATGGAGCGTCACCCGGCCGGCGTCCACCTCGGTCAGGCCGGCGATCATCCGCAGCAGCGTGCTCTTGCCACTCCCCGAGGAACCGAGCAGCACGAACAGCTCGCCGTCGCCCACGGTGAGGGAGATGCCGTTGACCACCGGATGGCCCGCGTAGCGCTTGGTCAGCTCCTCGAGAACGATCGACAAGGTATGGCCTCCTAACCGGCGGGAGGTTCTCCGGCCGGTGGAAGGCGAGAATAGGGATGGCGGGTGACACTGTCAGTCGAAAGACGGTGACAAAATTCTCCCGTTCTGGAACCTCGCCACCCCTCGGCGTAAAATTTCTGTCCCGCCTTTGTCACCTTTTCGGGCTTTCGGGCAACTACATCTATGAAGGGACTTTGCGATGACGTTTGGCGGGAGGATGACGTGGACTACCTTGAAGATGTGGAGGAGGGGGCGAACCCCCGCGACGAAGAACGCCTGCTCGGGTTGTCTCGACAGGACTCCAGTACGGTGATTCGCCACCTGCTGGCGTTCGCGCCGGACGAAACCGCGGAGGAACGGCGACGCGGTCCGCGGGCCCCCAGGCGGCGTAGCGGCGGAGAATCGCACTACGACGAGGCATTCCGCCGCACCGAGCACTTGCTCGCTGAAGCGCACGACCAGGTGCGGCGGGAACGGAGTCAGGCGATCATCCAATGGTCCACACTGGAGGGGCACCCTCCGGCGCGGCAACTAGTGATGGTGCGGAACGACGAGCGGCTCCACCATTGGGGACTCTACGACCTGCTGCTCGAGAAGAGCCGCGAGGCTGCCTCACGGGACGCCAGCGTCGCCATGGGCCTTGCCGAGATGGCGCTGGCCGTTGCCGAGCGCTTGAACACCGAGCGCTACGGTGAGGAGCGGCTGGCCGACTTCAAAACCGCCGCTCTCACCGCATTGGGCGATGCCCGCCGCACCGCCGGCGACCTCGCCGGCGCACGGCTCGCTTTCAGCCAGGCCCGGATCCAGTTGGAGATTGGCACCGGCGACCTCATGGAGGAAGCGAACCTCCTGGGTACTCTCACCAAGCTCCTCTGCGACCTGGGGGAATACGGCAAAGCCGCCAGCTCGCTTGAAAGGGCCATCGCCCTCTACCATCGTCTCGGCGACGACCGCCTCGACGGTACCAGCGTCCCCTGGCCCGCGGAGGGCGACGAGGACGAGCACCACGCAGGGGAGAGCTGGGCGCGGAGGAGCGGCTAGCGGATTGTAGAGCGCCCGGGCGAAAGGCGAGGGCGGTATAGACTGCCCCGCCATGCGTCTTGTCCTTCCTCTGATCCCCATCGTTTTGACCGTTCTCATTTCCGGCTGCACCTCGTATCGCTCGTTCGCCGAAGTCCGTCGCGAGGTTCCGCAGAACCAGTTCGTGCCCGTGGCGGGCCAACTCGTGCACGTCGAGCAGGCCGGGCAGGGGGAGCCCGTCGTGCTTCTCCACGGCTTCGGCGCCTCCACCTACTCTTGGCGAAAGGTGATTCCTGCGCTCAGCGCGTCGCACCGCGTGGTGGCGATCGATCTCAACGGCTTCGGCTACACCGAGCGGCCGAAGGGGAGGGCCGCCTACACTCGCGAGGGACAGGTCGCCCTGGTACTGGGAGTGATGGACGCCCTGGGGATCGACCGCGCCCATATCGCCGGCCACTCCTACGGCGGCGGCTTGTCGCTGTTCCTCGCCACGATCCATCCTGAGCGGTTTCGCACCCTGGTGCTGGTGGACAGCTCAGCGCCCACGTACCCCGACGATCGCCGTAGCCGCGCCGCCTCGTTGCGCCCTCTCGCCAACTTCTTCGTCCGGGCTGTCGCGCTGCGCCCCGGCATGGTGCGCCGCTCGCTGGAGAGCTCCATCTTCGATCGTTCCCAGGTCACTCTCGAGTTGGTGAGCGCCTATCTGGACCGCTTGCGCATCGAAGGCGCCGAAGACGCCTTCTTCGGCCTCACGGTGCCCCGGCGCGTCCCGGGACCCAAGGTGGTGCTCGATCAAATCCGCGTCCCGACCCTCGCCGTGTGGGGGGCTGAAGACCAACTCGTCTCCCTCGCCTCGGGCCGGCGCGCCCTGGCGCGCATTCCCGGTTCGGAATTCGTGGTGATCGAGCAGTGCGGGCACATGCCCATGGAGGAGAAACCGGAGGCCCTCCTGAACGCCCTGCTGCCGTTTCTGGAACGGCACCGGGGCGAAGGCGCAAGAGGACCGGCGTGATGAGGCCCCTTGGCCTGATCGCCACTTGCGTCCTCGGACTGGAGGAAATCCTGGAGGGAGAGGTACGCGATCTCGACGTCCAGGACGTCGAGCGCCAGCGCGGCGCCGTGTCCTTCACCGGCACTTGGGTGGACTGCTGGCGGGCCAACTGGCGGCTGCGCACCGCCAATCGCGTACTCGTGGAGTTGGGCTCTTGGGAGGCGCCGGACGGCCCGGCGCTCGCCGCTGGAGCTCGAGCCCTCGCCGGGGGCCGCTCCCCCGCCCGGGTGAATCGCGGCAGTATCGACGTCACCGCTCTCCTCCACCCCGACCGCAGCTTCGTCATCCAGGCGACCTCGACTGCCTCCGTCGTACGCGACACCCGCTGGGCCGCCCTCTCGACGAAGGACGGTCTGGTGGACGGTCAGCGCGACCGCTGGAACCGGCGCTCGGACGTCGACCGCACGGACCCCGACCTCCACCTGCGCCTGCGCCTCATCCGCGACCGCGCCACGCTGCTTCTCGATACGTCGGGGGAACCGCTGGATCGCCGCGGCTATCGCGCCGTCTCCACCGCGGCTCCGGTGCGCGAGCAACTGGCCGCCGCCTGCGTCCTCGCCTCGGGTTGGGACGGCCGCGGTCCGGTGGTGGACTTCATGTGCGGCTCCGGGACCCTGCTTGCCGAGGCCGGCTGGTTCGCCCTGGGCTGGCCTCCGGGGCGCCTGCGCCGTCACTGGGCTTTCGAGCGTCTCCCCGGCTACGATCCCACGGCTTTCACCGCCATCCTGCAGGAGCCGCTCCCGACGCCCGGTCCCGACGTCCATCTCTACGGCAACGACGAGTCGGCCGAGGCCCTTCGCGGCGCCCGCGCCAACCTGGAACAAGCCAATCTTCTGGACCGTGTCACCCTGACCTGCGGCGACGCCGTCGCCTTCGAGCCGCCCTCCGGCCCCGGCCTTGTCCTGGTCAATCCACCCCACGGCGAGCGCTTGGGTACCGACGCAGTCCGCTGGCGTGCCCTGGGAGACATCCTCAAGCAGCGATACAAGGGCTGGAAGGCCGCGGTTTTCGCCGGCGGCGAGGACCGCGGCAAACACATCGGCCTCCGGCCCCGGCGCCGAATCCCGGTGATGAACGGTCCCCTGGAAGCGCGGATCCTACTGTTCGATCTCTATTGAGGGGAAGGCGAGACTTCCACGGACGGAGCCTTGGGGAGGTTCCGAAAGACGAGCTATCGACGTCGTCCGTGGACGTTTCTAGAGGCTGCGCTTCTTGGCCCGCAGGCCGCGCCGGCTGCCGCCTTCTTTGCGGGGCTTGAAGTTGCCGCGGTTGAAGCCACCGCCGAAGCCGCCGCTGTCGTCGCCGCCGCTGGGGGCGAAATTGAAGTCGCCACGTGGAGCTCCACCCCCGCCGGCGTAGCCACCGCGATCGCCGCCGCCGTAGCCACCGCCGCGGGGCGCACCGCCGCCACCACCATAGCCACCGCCACCGCCGCCGTAGCCACCGGGGCGGGGACCGCCAGGCGTGCGCTCGCGGGCCTCGTTGACGTTCAGGGCGCGGCCCTGAAGCTCATGGCCGTTGAGCTCCCTGACCGCCTTCTCGGCTTCCTCGTCACTGCTCATCTCGACGAAGCCGAAACCGCGGGAACGACCGGTGGCACGATCCATCATCACCGTCGCCGACTCGATCGTGCCGGCCTGTGCGAACAGAGTCCGCAGGTCGTCATCCGTGGTTTTGAAGTTGAGGTTTCCGACAAAAAGCTTCTTTCCCATTTCTCTTGTCGCTCCTGGCCTGATGAGGCCCAATTCCCTTCCTAACCTATTCCTTCAGCCGACCCAACCGGATCCACCGGCCGTCAATGGTTCGCGAGGGCGGTTGAGTCTCTGGCCGTGCAGCGACAAAGACGGACGCCTCTCCTATCAGGACTCTAAAAGATAGCAGACGATCGACGTTCCCGCAAAGGCCGCCTCTCGCCATCAGGGCTCGCGGGGCTCGACAGGCACCACCCGCGTCAGCCAACGCACCACATAATCCCGCATCTCCGGGGTGTCCGGCAGGGGATCGCCGTAGCGCCGCATAGCGCGGAACGGCAAAGGCTCTACGTGCCAGGCTTCCCAGGTGTTACGGTCGGCGTCCTTGTCCCAGCCCTGGCTTTGAAGGAAGACGGTGCGCGTCCAGCCCGGCGGCAGCGGCGGCAAGCCGCCGGCGTCAAACTCCAGGGCGATTTCGTCGCCGGGACCGATCACCACCGAGCGGTCGTCCGTCGCGGCCAGGAGCTCGCGCACGTCGCCGTACCGCGTGTAGTGGCCGGCGAACGGCAGCCAGGGAGATGTGGGCGTCACCCGGCCATAGTCATAGCCATGGGGCCCATTCGGGGAGTGGCGGACGAGCGCCGAGAAGCCGCGGTAGCGCAGCTCAGCCGCCCGCGGACCGAGGCGGGCGCGAACCTGGGGCACCGAGTCCGGCGTCTCCCGGGTCCAGGCGATTCGGTCCCAGGCCAGCCAGAGGGAGGTGACGATGCGCAGACGTTGGGCGCCTGCCGGCAGCGGCGGCGTGTCCACCACCAACGTCTTGGTCTTGCCGGCCGGAAAGCCTATGGCGGGAAGCAGAACCTGCCAGCCGCCAGCCGTTTCCACCTCCAAACGCGGTGGCAGGTAGGGAAGGTCCGGCCGTTGCGCCGCGGCGAGGTTCAGGCTGGCGTCGGCAGGGAAGATCCAACCGTCGAGGAACAGGCGGATGGCAGCGCCCGGGGCCTCGCCGAGATCAAAGGTGAAATTCCAGGCGCGGGACACGCCCTGATATAGACCAGGCTCGTAGCCACCGGCGTAGATTTCGTCGCGGTCGCGGACGCGGACCGTGACGTCCTCTCCCCGGCCGTCCCAGGCGGCAGTCACTGGACACAAACCGCGGGCGGCGAGCACACCCACGGGCTGCCTCTCGCCCGGCACCACCTTGAGCCGGCTCGCCACCTCGACCTCGGCCGGGTGATCCACCACCCAGAGCCGCAGAGTGTCGAAGTAGGCCGCCTCCCACAGCTCTTCGGTGACGCGCAGCCGGTAGACGCCGTTCACCGGCCGGGCGCCGTCGACTCGCACCAGCTCGTCGGGATCGGCGCCGGCATAAACGCCAGGCGCGACCGGCAGGCCGACGGGCGAGTTCCACAGCAGGTCGGTGACGAAGGTGTAGCGCTCACCCGTCCAGGCGTAAAGAAAGGGACAACTCCCCTTGAGGAGCTGCTCCTCCACCACCCGCTGATCGACGCCCGGCTGTAGACGGTTCTGTGGCACGCCGTTGGTCCACACCACACGCAGCACGTCCGCTTGGCGCAGCTTGCCGAGGCCGAAGTGAGTGACCTCCGACGCGGCCTCGCGGAACTGGTACGCCGTGCCGGCCCGCACCTCGACGACGGCGCCCAACCCCTGAAGGTTGTTCTTGCCGCTCCCCGTCGTCAGGGCACGGAGACGCACGTCCAGCCAGTGGTTCCTGTTGCCGCCCTCGTTGGTCAGGCGGTGGAGCCCAACCTCGCCCGCTGCCACAAGGTCGAGATCGCCATCGCCATCCAGATCGGCGGCCACGAGAGCCGTCGCGGACTTCGGTCCGCTCTCGATGGCGAGCGGCTGGAAGCTCGGAGCGGCGGCAGTGCCTCGCCGTCCCAAAACCACTACGCCCCCGGGACCGGCGGCGGCGAGGTCGAGCCGGCCGTCGTTGTCGGCGTCGAAGGCGAGCACGGCGGAGAAGTGTCCCTGGGGGAGCCCCGTCCCAGGCCACGGGTTGAACCGGCCGCCTCCCAGGTTGTGCCAGAGGGCGAGCCCACCCTCGCCAGCGGCAATCAGGTCGGGAAGGCCATCGTCGTCGAGGTCGGCGAGGGCGAGGGCTTCGACGGGTCTGGCCGCCGCGAGACCCGCCGCGGCGGTGCGGTCCGCAAACCGGCCCTGGCGCAGGTTGTCGAGCACGACGATGCCTTTTTCACGCGCCACGATCAGATCGAGATCGCCGTCGCGGTCGAGATCGCCGGCGATTACAGACCGGATGGCACCCAGACCGGATGGGCCTGCGAGCGCGGGGAACGCCTGCTTCCCCACCGGGGCAAGCGGCCCTTGCAGAGCGTTGCTGAAAAGCTCCAGCCCGCCACCGCCGCTACCGATAACGAGGTCGAGGTCGCCGTCGAGGTCAAAGTCCAGCACGGCGCCGGCGGAGCCGTGGGCCCCGGCCAGCCCAGCTCCGGCCGTAAAATCCTTGAAGCTCCCGTCCCCGTTCCCACGCCAGAAGACGGTGCGCTGCGGTCCGTAGCCCACGACGTCCAGGTGGCCGTCGTTGTCGAGGTCGGCGGCGAGCAGGCCCGTGATCCCGGCGGCATCCGGCCCGGGCACGGCCTCCCAGGCTTTCGCGGCAAGCCGCACCTCCAGGCGAGGCGGGCTGCCAGCTACGCGCACGAGGTCCGGGCGCTCGTCGCCGTCGAAGTCGCCTACCGCCAAAGCCCGTCCCACCGTGGCGCCGGCAGCGAGGAGAGTGGCCGGAAAACGCACCGGCACGGGCTCGCCCCACGAAGCCGGTGGCGGCTCGGCAGCGAATCGCTCGACAGGGATGCCTTGGATGTTGGGGGCGAGCTCCTTCAGATCCCGCTGATAGAGGGGCGTGGGCTTGAGCGCATTTTCCAACCGCAGAGCCGGCAGCCGGCCTGAGGCCACGTCCCCCGACTCCAGGGCGGCGAGCACGGCGGCGAGGGCGCCCGCCTGGACGGGAGGGACCGGATCAAGGAGCTCGCGGACCCTCAGATAGGCCTGAGTGGCCGCCGCCCGGTCGCCGGAGGCGATGGCCCGTTGGCCGCCCTGAAGAACGACGACGAGGTTCTCGGGACGCAGCCGTTGCAGGGCCTGCAGGGCCGCACCGAGCGCCGCCTCCGCCGCGGGCCCGGAGAGGCCGGCAGCCTGGCGATAGAGCGAGTATTGAACGTTCACGCGATCCGGCGCCGCCGCGACGGCCTTGACGTAGGCGGCGAGGGCCTCCGCGTCCTGGCTGGCGCCCACCAGAATGTCCCCTTGAAGTGCCAGCAGATCGGGCCGGCCTGGAGCTTTGGCGAGAGCCTTCGCGATCCAGCTCAGGGCCTCCTCGGTCTTCTGCTGTCGCAGAGCCGCGATGGCGAGGTTGGCGGCAGGCAGCGGATCCGCCGGCGCCAGCGGCAAGAGACGGCGGAAGGTCTCGTCGGCCTTGGCGGGCTGCTCGTTCTCGAGCTGCGCCAGACCGAGAGTGCGCAGCGTGGCCGCCGTCTCCGCCGGAGGCGGAACGGGTACCTCGGCCAGTACGGCGAGAGCCAGGGGGAAGAGCAGGGCGACGCGGAGCATCGAGGTCATTCTATGGGAGGCTGGAGTAGGATCTCGCCGCATGCAGCCCGGACGCGAGCGCCAACTGGTCACCGCCGCCATTCTGCTGGGAAGTTTCCTCGCCGCCTTGGAGGCGACCGCAGTGGCCTCCGCCGTACCCACCGCCGTGGGCCAATTGGGCGGCGTCTCCCACTATAGCTGGGTATTCTCGGCCTACCTGCTGACCTCAACCACCACGGTCCCCCTGTTCGGCAAACTGGCCGATCTCTTCGGCCGCAAACGCATCTATCAGGTCTCCGTGGCCTTGTTCCTCTTGGGCTCCGCCCTTTCGGGCCTCTCCCACACCTTCGCCCAACTCGTCCTGTTTCGCGCCATCCAGGGCCTGGGCGCCGGCGGCGTGATGCCGGTCGCCCTCACCATCACCGGCGACATCTACAACCTCGAGGAGCGGGGCCAGATCCAGGGAATCTTCTCCGGAGTGTGGGCACTTTCCAGCCTGCTCGGACCGCTGCTTGGAGGATTGATCACGGACGCCCTCTCTTGGCGCTGGATCTTCTTCATCAATATCCCCTTCGGCCTGCTGTCCGCCTGGCTGCTCCAGGTCTGGCTGCGCGAGGAGACGCCGCGGCGCCAGCATGCGCTCGACATCCTGGGCACCGTGAGCCTGACGTCGGCCGTCACCCTGCTGTTGCTGGCTTTGCTGGAGGGCCCGAACGTCTGGGGCTGGGGCGACGTCCGTACCCTTGGCCTGCTCGCCGGTTCCCTCGTCTGTTTCTCCGTGTTCTTTTGGCAGGAACGGCGAGCTCCCGAGCCCATGCTCCCCCTGGACCTCTTCCGCAACCGGCTGATCGCCGTCTCCAGCGCCGGCAACACGCTGATCGGCGTTCTCCTTTTTTCCCTCACCGCCTACGTGCCGATGCTGGCCCAGGGGGTGCTGGGCGGCACCGCGGTGGACGCCGGCACGATCCTCGCGCCAATCCTCATTGGCTGGCCGATCGCCTCCACTATCGCGGGCAAGCTGCTGCTGCGGGTCGGTTATCGCACCATGGCCCTGGCCGGCGGCGTGTTGATCGTCGCGGGATCGGTCGTCCTTGCGCTCACGAGCGCGGGCACCGGCCGCCTCCAGATCATGATCGCGATGATGATCGTCGGCCTGGGGCTCGGCTTCACCTCCATGCCCTATCTGCTTGGCGTACAGAATGCCGTGCCCTGGCAGCGCCGGGGCGTGGCTACCAGCTCCGTCCAGTTCTTCCGCTGCATCGGTGGCGCCGTAGCGGTGGCCGCGCTGGGTGCGCTGCTGAACTCTCGCCTCGAATCCGAGGCCGGCCGGGGAGTGAGCGCGGACGCGATGCTGGACCCTGCCCTCCGTGCCCATCTCGCTCCCGCCACCCTTCACCACCTTACCCCCGCGCTGTTCCATGGCCTTCAGGGAGTCTTCGTGGCGCTTGCCGGCATCGCGGTGGTGTGCCTGCTCGTGGCAATGTTTTTCCCTCGCGGTTCGACCCGCTCGCTGACTCATCAGGAGCCACAACCGGTACCGGGGATTTGAAGAGGGGGCGGAACCCGTGAGGCACCGCCCCTTACCTTCGGAAGGGTTTACTTCAGGAAAGCGACCGAGCGATCAGTTTCCGTTCACTCCTGCCAGGTAGTTCTGCTGCACCTCGGCACCCGTGAGGGCCCGGCCATAGACGGCGACCAGGAAGTACGTCCCCCGCCAGTCCTCTGACAGGGTCAGCTTGTGGTCCGTGCCCCAACTCGAGAGATTGCCGCTCGTCGTCTGGGTCGAGACCTGGTTG
>DATIOS010000319.1:0-6433 GCA_035472915.1 Thermoanaerobaculia bacterium | reverse complement strand
GGCAGCGCTCGGCCTCGTCGAGGTAGGGAGTGGTGGTGAGCAGCGTCAGCCCGTCCCGCTGCAGGTGGGCAAGGATCTTCCAGAAGTCGCGCCGAGAAACGGGATCGACGCCGGTCGTGGGCTCGTCCAGCACCAGCAGCTCCGGCGTGTGAATCAGCGTGCAGGCGAGGGCAAGCTTCTGCTTCATGCCGCCGGACAGGCGGTCAGCCAGGCGGTCGCGGAACGGGGTCATGCGCAGCAGGTCGAGAAGCTCGTCGCGCCGCGACTTCCATCCCTTCACCCCATGGATCGAGGCGAAAAAGGAGACGTTCTCGTCCACCGTCAGGTCGCCGTAGAGGGAGAAGCGCTGGGAGAGATAGCCGATCTTCTTCGACAGCTGGGCTCCCTGTTTCACCGGCTCCAGGCCGCAGGTGCGGACGGTGCCCGCGTTGGGCGCCAGCAACCCGAGGACAACTCTCAACGTCGTCGTCTTGCCGGCGCCATCCGGTCCGATGAGGCCGAACATCTCGCCTCTGTGGACCTCGAAAGTGACGTCCTCCGCGGCCACGGTCTTGCCATACCGCCGGGTCATCCCCGCGACCGTGACCATGGCGACGGGCTCGGCGCTCATCTCGCGCTCTTTCCAGCCGGCGCGGCGACATGGAAGCGCGCCTCGGCCGGCATGCCGGGCTTGAACAAGCCGTCCTTGTTGTCGAGGCCGACCTTGACCTTGTAGACGAGCTTCACGCGCTCGTCGCGGGTCTGCACGTTCTTGGGCGTGAACTCCGCCTGCGCGGCCACGAAGGTGATGCGCCCCTTGCGGCTCTGCCCATCGTCGGTGACCACGTCGGCCTCCTGGCCGATGCGGATACGGCCGAGGTCCGGCTCGCCCACGTAGACGGTGAGCCAGGCGTCGGCGAGATCGGTGATCACACACAGCGGGGAGCCGGCCTGCAGGAGCTCGCCGGCCTGAGCGATCTTCTCCGTCACCACGCCGGTGGTGGGGCTGGCGACCGTGGCGTCCTTGATCTGCTGATCGAGTTGTGCGATGCGCGCATCGGAGATTCCGACGCGAGCGCGGGCGGACTCGATCTCCTCCGGCCGGCTGCCGTTCTTCAAACGAGTCAGAGTCTCCCGCGCCGCCTTGAGCCGCGCAGCGGCCATGTCGCGCCGGGTGCGGGCGTCATCACGGGACTTGGCGGTGCCCGAGCCGCGGTCGAGCAGTCCTTGCATGCGGTCGAGATCCTTTTGGGCGCCCTCCAGGTCCGCCTCGGCCTGCGAGACCTGAGCGGCGGCGGTGGCAACGTCCTCCTTGCGCGAGCCGGCTCGCCGCAGCTGGAGCTCCGCAGCGGACTGCTGCCGCTCGGCGCGGGCCTGCCCCAGGGCGAGGCCGATATCGGTCGTATCGATGCGGGCCAGCACCTGCCCGCTCTTCACCGCGTCCCCCTCCTCCAGGCCGAAGTCCTGCAGCCGGCCGGCGACCTTGGTGGCGATGCGGACGTCCGTGGCCTCGACGTGGCCCGAGGCCGTGAGGAGGTTGGGGTCCTTCACATCTCTGCGGCAGGACGCGAGTGCAATCGTCACAGCCCCTGCTGCCAGTACGGCGGTGAGGCGTTGGATACGGGTCATGGTCTGGATCTCCTGAAGGAGGCTGTAGCTACCTGGCGCCGAGCGGATTGTATGCCGGCCAGGCTTCTGGAGATGCGCAGCCTTCAGCGAGTCGCGCGGAGCGGTCAGCCTGTCAAAACGTGTACTTCTTCCCCACCCGCCGGTAGGCCTCCCGGAACGAAATCCCCTCGTCCATCACCAACCGGTAGGCCTCCTCGGCGGCGTTGAGCCCGGGGTCCAGCCGGATCCGGTCGGGGTGGAATCTCACTTCCGGGAGGGCGGCGGCGAGGATGGCGAGGGTCTCCGTGGCGAGGTCGATCCCCCGGAAGAGGGGGGCCTTGAGGATCTGGAGGTCCCGGTGATAGCCAGAGGGGAGCTTGGCGGTAACGCTCAGGGCTTCGAAGAGGCAGGCCTGGGCCGTGGCGGTGCGGCCCCGGACCAGCTCGAAGACGTCCGGGTTGCGCTTCTGGGGCATGATCGACGAGCCCGTCGTCATCCCAGCCGGCAAGCTGACGAAGGCGAACTCGGCGGTGGCAAACAGGACGAGGTCCGAGGCGAGCCGGCCGAGGTCCTGCATCAGCAAGGCGATCTCGAAGAGAACCTGGGATTCCGCCTTGCCCCGCGACAGCTGGACGGCGGTCACCGGTTCCTGGATTTCGGCAAATCCCAGCTTGCGGCGGGTCGTTTCCCGGTCCAGCGGTAAGCGGGGAACGCCGTAGCCCGCGGCCGAGCCCAGGGGATTCTTCTCGATACGGCGCGAGCAGGCTTCGATTCCCAGGGCGTCGTCCCGCAGCTCCGACGCGAAGCCCGAAGCCCAGAGGAGAACGGAGCTGGGCATCGCCTGTTGAAGATGGCTATAGCCGGGAAGGACCGTCTCGGACTCCCGCTCTCCCAGCCCGTCCAGGGCCGCCGCCACCTCCTGGGCACCGGTGGCGAGAGCGGCGACGGCGTCCCTCAGGTAGAGCCTCAACGCCGCCAAAACCTGATCGTTGCGCGAGCGGCCGAGATGGACACGGGCGCCAGCCTCGCCGATCCGTGCCGTCAGGCGGGTCTCCAGAGCGGTGTGGACGTCCTCGTCTTCCAGCGCGATCTGCCAGGCGCCCTCGGCGTGCTCCTCCTCCAGCTCCTCGAGCCCCGAGCGGATGGCCTCCAGATCTCCCGCCGGCAGCAGCCCCACCTCGTGAAGCATTTCGGCGTGAGCGATCGAGGCGCGGACGTCATAGGGCACGAGGCGGGCGTCGAGCCGGTGGTCGTCGCCCGCCGTGTAGCGCAGGACGCGCTCGTCCAAGGGCTCGCCTTTGTCCCACAGGCGGCTCAAGCAGCTTCCTCTTCTCGCATCTCAGTGTATGCTCGCACAAAACGGGTATAGAAGCGGGCGCCCTCCAGGATTTCGCTTTCCAAGACGAACTCGTCCGGCGTGTGGGAGCGCTCCGTCCGCCCCGGCCCGCACTTGAGGGCGGGAATGCCTTCCATGAAGACCAGGTCCGAAAGGGTGGAGGAACCGAAGAGCCGCGCCTCGGGGCGGGCGCGGAGGGTAGCGGCCACCAGCGGCTCGCTCTCGGCGGTCTCCCGCGGCAGCAGGCGGTCGGAGAGCACGCGCACCTCGCCCATTACCAGCCGCTCGATCCGCTCCACCACCTCGCGGCGATCGAGAGCTGGCGTGGTGCGGACGTCCAGCAGTGCCGTAGCCTCGCCCGGCACGACGTTGCGGGCGGTGCCGGCGCGGAGCTGCGTGGGCTCCAAGGTAATGGCGCCGAGACGCGGGTGAGGCGGACCGAAGTCCACCCGCTCCAGGGCGACGAGATCATGGGCCAAATGACGGGCGGCGTTCTTGGCTCCCAAGGCGGCGGCGTGGGCCGCGTGGCAGGCGTCGCCGTGAGTCGTCAGCTCCAGAATCATCAGCCCCTTCTGGGCCACCGCGACGTCGAGCCCCGTCGGCTCGCCCACCATGGCCGCGTACGGCGGTGTGCCGCGGCGAGCCAGCTCGGCCAGCACCGCCTCGGTGCCCGTGCCGCGCGTCTCCTCCCCTTCCACCAGAGCCAGGGCGAGGGTGAACGGCAGGTCCGCCTCGCGGAAGGCGAGGAAGGCCGTGGTCATGGCCGCGACCGCCGCCTTGGCGTCATTCGAACCCAATCCGAAAACCCGGCCGTCGACCGATTGAACATCCCAAGGATCGCGCGTCCAACCGGGGGCTGGCGGCACGGTGTCCAGATGCGTGTCCAGAAGCAGCAATGGGCCACGTCCCAGGGTGGCGAGAAGACTGTTGCCGATTCGCGACGCGGCGATGCCGTTGCGGGCCAGCAGGTCCGCCATGAAATCGGCCAACTCGGCCTCTTCACCCGAAACCGAGCGGATGGCAGTAATGGCCCGGTGCAGGGCAAGGATCTCGCGCTCGGGAAGCATCTCAGGAGCCTCCGCCGGAAAAGACAGGAAGTGGAAGCTGCCCCGCAGCCTGCTCCGCTGGCGACAGAGCATTGACGTCTTCGACTACCAAGGTCCCCACGCCCTCGTTGGTGAACACCTCGGCCAGCAGACCGTCGGGAAGGTCGTGAGAAAGGATGTGCACCCGTCGCACGCCGCCATGGATGGCCGCCTCGATGGCGGAGGTTTTAGGGAGCATGCCGCGCACGAGCCCGCCTTCATCCCGCAGGCGACGCAAACCGGCGAGATCCGTGTAGGAGACCAGGGAGCCGGGATCGTCCGCCCGTTCCAGAATGCCCGCGGCGCCGGTGAGGAAGAGGAGCTTCTCCGCCTTGAGGGCCACGGCCAGGGCCGAGGCCACCGTGTCGGCGTTGATGTTGAGCAGCGTGCCGTCGTCCGCGGCCGAGAGCGGGCTCACCACCGGCACGTAGCCCGCGTCCAGAAGCGAGATCAGCACCTTCGGGTCGACGGCGGCGATGTCGCCCACGAAGCCGTAGTCGACCAACTCGTCTCCCACTCGCACCGGCGGACGCTTGCGGGCCTGAATGAGGCCGGCGTCCACGCCCGAAACTCCCACCGCCGGCACGCCCACCTTGCGGCAGACGGCGAGGAGCTGCGTGTTGACCGCGCCGTTGAGCACCATGGCCGCGACCTCCAAGGCCTTTTCGTCGGTCACCCGCCGTCCCTCGACGAAACGGGCCTCGGCGCCCAGCGCCCGGGCCAGTTCGGTGGACTGGCTGCCGCCGCCGTGGACGAGGACGACGCGGATGCCCACCTGATGCAGTACGTCCACCTGCTCGACGAGAGCGCGGGCGGTGGCCTCGCGTTCCAGGGCTCCACCTCCAGCCTTGAGGACGAAGGTCTTGCCCTTGAAAATCCGGATGTAGGGCACGGCGTGCTTCAGCGCCGTGGCCTCCGCCGTCCGCTGACCGACGTCTTTCATCGCTGTCCTCCTTTATCCCCGGAGCAGGCGGTAGAGCACCGCCATCTGCGCCCACATGCGGTTGCGCGCCTCGTGGACCACCACGCTGCGGGGCCCGTCCAGCACCGAATCTTTAACCACGACGTTGCGCCGCACCGGCAGGCAGTGCATGAACCGGCAGTCCGGCGCGGCGGTGACGAACCAGTCGTCGCCTACACACCAGTCCCGCAGACCGGCGCGGAAAGCCGCCTCAGCCTCGGAATTGCCGTAGTGAACGGGCGCGGTCCACGACTTGGCATAGATCACGTGTGCGCCTTCCAGGGCCTCGCGGCGGTCCGTCGTCTCCCGCAGCGAGCCGCCGGAAATCTCCGCCGCCTGCCGGGCTCGCGCCATGATCGGCTCCGGCAGCCCGAAGCCTTCGGGACGTAGAACCGTGACGTCCATTCCCCGCAAGGCCGCCATATGAATGGCCGCCGCCGGCACCGCCAGCGGCAACGGCTTCGGATGCCACGCCCAGGAGAGAACGAACCGCCCGCCCTGAGCCGGGACTTTCAGATCGTCCATCGTCTTCCAGTCCCCCAGGGCCTGACAGGGATGATTGACGGCCGATTCCAAGTTGATCAGCGGCACGGGGCAAACATCCGCCATATTCAGGAAATTCGAGTCCGCGAGGTCCGCGGCCAAGTCCGTGCCTCCCGCGAACGAACGGATACCCAATCCGTCGGCGTAGGACGCCAGCACGGGGATCGCCTCCCGCACGTGCTCGGCGGCGACACCGTCCATCACCACGCCGTCGCGGGTCTCGAGAATCCAAGTTCCCTGTCCCGGGGAAATGACGAACGAGCTTCCCCCCAGCCGGGCCATTCCCGCCTGAAACGAGGCGAGAGTGCGCAGCGACGGATTGAAAAAGAGGAGCGCGAGAATCTTCCCGCCGAGGGCCTTCGGCTCGGGAGAGCGCTCCAGATGGGCGGCCAGAGCGAGGAGATCCGCGATCTCCTCCCGGCCAAGCCCGGCCAAGTCGAGGAAATTCTTCACGCCGGGACCTCGGAGAGCGCCCGGGCCAGGACTGCGACGTGACCCTCCTCCAGCACCAGCGGGGGCAGGAGGCGAACGACGTTGGGATCGCCGCTCGTCCCCGCCAGGATTCCTTTCGTCAACAGCTCGTCGACGATCGCCCGTGCCGGCCGTGTGGTCCGCAGGCCGAGGAGAAAACCATCGCCCTGGATACCTGTCACCGGCCCTACCTGGCAGGTCTCGCGGATAAGTTGGGAGAGTTGCCGTACGCGGGGAAGGAGGCCATCCAGCTCGATGGCGTCGATCACCGCCTCGATCAATGCACAGGCCAGGGGTCCGCCGCCAAAGGTGGACCCCAGATCGCCCGTCTTGAGCCACTGGCCCACGGCGTCGCTCACCAGGACCGCACCCGCTGGAAAGCCGCCGGCGATGCCCTTTGCCGTCGTGAGAAGGTCCGGTGTGACGCCGTAGGCTTGGGCCGCAAACGGC
>DATIOS010000318.1:0-7139 GCA_035472915.1 Thermoanaerobaculia bacterium | reverse complement strand
CCTTTGGCCTCAGAAGAATCTATGGCGACCATCGCAGAGATCTTCGAAACCCTGGAGTATGGCCCGGCGCCCGAGAGCGCGGACCCGGCTTTGGCGTGGCTGGAGGCCCGCAACCGCGAGATCTTGCCATTCATCGGCGGCGCTTTCCGCAAGCCGGCATCTAATGAGTGGTTCGACACCCTGAACCCGGCTACGGCCAAGCCCCTTGCCCGCGTCGTCCAGTGCGGTGCGGCCGAAGTGGATGCCGCCGTCGACGCGGCGCGGGCGGCTCAAGGTCCCTGGTGGGATCTCGGCGGCCACGGCCGCGCCCGCCATCTCTATGCCCTCGCCCGGCACGTGCAGAAGAACGCTCGTCTCCTCGCCGTCCTGGAAACGCTGGACAACGGCAAGCCGATTCGCGAGACGCGGGACATCGACGTTCCCCTCGTGGCCCGGCACTTCTATCACCACGCCGGCTGGGCTCAGCTCATGGAGAGCGAGCTGCCGGGATACGTCCCCGTCGGCGTCGCCGGGCAGATCATCCCCTGGAACTTCCCCCTGCTCATGCTGGCCTGGAAGATCGCGCCGGCCCTCGCCATGGGCAATACGGTGGTGCTCAAATCCGCCGAGTTCACGCCCGTGACGGCGTTTGCGTTCGCGGAGATCTGCCGCGACGCCGGCCTGCCGCCCGGGGTAGTCAACATCGTCACCGGCGACGGCCGCACGGGCGAGCTGATCGTTCGCCATCCGGGAGTCGACAAGATTGCCTTCACCGGCTCGACCGAGGTTGGCCGCATCCTCCGCGAGGTCACGGCAGGCACCGGCAAAAAGCTGTCTCTGGAGCTGGGTGGCAAGTCTCCGTTCCTGGTTTTCGACGACGCCGACCTCGACGGCACGGTCGAAGGCGTGGTGGACGCCATCTGGTTCAACCAGGGGGAGGTCTGCTGCGCCGGCTCGCGGCTGCTCGTCCAAGAGGGCGTCGCCGAGACGCTCTACACCAAGCTCCGCGCCCGTATGGAGACCCTGCGGGTGGGCGACCCGCGCGACAAGGCCATCGACATCGGCGCCATCATCGCTCCGGTGCAGCTTGAGAGGATCGAGCGCCTGGTTCGCCAGGGTGTCGAGGAGGGCGCCAAGATGTGGCAGCCCTCTTGGAGCTGCCCGCGGGAAGGCTGGTTCTATCCGCCCACCCTGTTCACGGAAGTGGAGCCGGCGGCCACCATTGCCCAGGTCGAGATCTTCGGCCCCGTGCTCGTGGCCATGACCTTCCGTACGCCGGAGGAGGCCATCGATCTGGCGAACAACACGCGCTATGGCTTGGCTGCGAGCCTCTGGACGGAGAACGTCAACCTCGCTCTGGACCTGGCGTCGAAGATCAAGGCCGGCACAGTGTGGATCAACAGCACCAACCTCTTCGACGCAGCCTCCGGTTTCGGCGGCTATCGCGAGAGCGGCTTCGGCCGGGAGGGTGGCAGGGAAGGGCTCTGGGAGTATGTCCAGCCGCGCTGGGAGGCCGAGGCGAAGAAGGTGCAGGGTCGAGAAAAGGACGGCAAGAACGGAGAGGATGACAGTGACGACGACGCTCCGACTGGGCTGCCGGCCATCGACCGCACCGCCAAGCTTTACATCGGCGGCAAGCAGACCCGCCCTGACGGCGAAGCGAGCCGCAAGATTCTCGGTTCTGACGGGCGCCTGATCGGGGAAGTCGGTGAGGGGAATCGCAAGGACATCCGCAACGCCGTCGAAGCCGCGCGCAAAGCCGCACCCGGCTGGGCGAAGGCGACGGCCCATCTGCGGGCGCAGATCCTCTACTACATTGCCGAGAATCTCGCTGCCCGTCGCGACGAGTTCGTGCGCCGCCTGGAAGCCATGACGGGCGCCGATCCGGACGCGGCGGGTGCCGAGGTCGATCTTTCGGTCGAGCGCCTCTTCACCAACGCCGCCTGGGCGGACAAGTACGCCGGCCAGGTCCAGGCCACGCCGCTGCGGAACTTCACTTTCGCCGTCTACGAGCCGATCGGCACCCTGGCCGTCGTCTGCCCGAACGAGAGTCCGCTGCTTGCTTTCATCGCCACCGTGGCGCCGGCTGTCGCCATGGGCAACGCCGTCGTGGCCGTTCCCTCCGAGCGTTGGCCCCTGGCGGCCACGGACCTCTACCAGGTCTTCGATACCTCGGATGTCCCCGCCGGCGTCATCAACATCGTCACCGGCAGCCGCGATGCCCTGGCCGGCGTCCTCGCCGCTCACGACGACGTGGACTGCCAGTGGTACTTCGGCAGCCGCGAAGGCAGCGCCGCCGTCGAGCGCGCCTCGATCGGCAATCTCAAGCGCACCTGGGTGAGCTACGGCCACCCCCGCGACTGGGCTGACCCTGAACAGGGAGCCGGCGAGGAGTTTCTCCGCCGGGCGATCCAGGTGAAGAACATCTGGGCGCCGTTCGGGGAGTAGTTACAGCTTTTCCCAATCCTCGATCACAGCCTCTGCCGCCCTCCGGCCTGAGACCATCGCTCCTTGAAGTGACGGCGTCTCGCGGTGATCGCCGCAGAGATAGAGGCCGGGACGCCGCCGCACAGGCAGGGCCGCCGGCTCCAATGAGCTTCGGGCGGGAAGGGCCAGGGGAATGCGGTAGGTCCGCAGGTGGCGCCAGCTCTCGACCACCGGGCCGAACCAGGAGGTGAGGTGGCGGCGGACCTCGGATTCGAGATCTTTCTCGTTCGCTTCGGCGGCTCCCACGACTGTCGCGGAAACGAGGGACTTTCCAGCTGGAGCGTAGCCTGGGGCCACAGCGCTCGGCACGCAGAAGTTGTCCACGGGTCCGCGGCCTTCGCCATTGAGCACCAGGAGGTGCTTCGACAAGGGCGCCTGATCCGCCGCGAAATAGAGGCAGGCCATGCCGTGAAATCCCGGAGGATGCAGGCCCGGCAACAGGCGGGCCGCCTCCGGAGCCTCCGTGGCAAGCACGACTGCCGTCGCGGGGATGCGCTCGCCGCCCACGACCCGCACCTCGCCTTCTCCCAGAGCCTCGACTCGAGCCCCGAGTCGGACGGTTCCTGCCGGCAGTCGCGCCGCGAGTTGCTGGGGAATGGCGCCGATGCCGGCGGCGGGGAGCGCGGCTTTTCCCAGGCTGAACATGCGGAACACGAGCTCTAGCATCCGGCTGGAGGAGGCGAGGTCGGTCTCCAGGAAAATCCCGCCGAAGAATGGGCGGAAGAACGATCCGATGATCCGGTCGCTGAAGCCGAGCTCGAGGAGAGCGTCCAGCGCTGAAGTCTCCGGCCGCTTGAAGATGTCGTCGATCGAGCTTGTGAGGACATGACGCCGCAGGCGGGTGATCCGCAGCTTGTCCTTCAGATTCCCGACGGGAGAGAAAAGCATCGCTGGGAGCGTCCACGGCTGGCGGAACGGATCGGAGATCCGGTGGAACTTGCCGTCCATCCGGATCAAGGCTCCCGGGGAGAAGGTCCGCAGCTTCAGGGCCTGATAGTCGAGCAGGCGGCGGGCCTCTGGATCGGCGGTGAGCAGCACCTGGAACCCGCGGTCGAGCAGGAAGCCGTCCACCTTGTCGGTGCGGACGCGCCCGCCAGGAGCGTCGGACGCCTCCAGGAGCGTGCAGGAAATCCCCATTTCCTGGAGTTTCAAAGCGCAGCAGAGACCGGCTATCCCGGCCCCCACGATCACCACTCTCGCACCCGCCCGCTCGTTCGGCATCATCCGGGCGATGATACCGCCTTCACCAGGAAAGGCTGGTAAGCTTGTGCACAAATGAGCGACACGAACAGTTTTCCCCGCACTCTGCGCATCGGCATTCTGGTGTTCGACGGTTTCGAGCCACTCGATGTTTGGGGCTTCGTGGAGGCCTTCAGCATTTCGCGCTTCATCGCTACGAACTATGCGAGTCCGCCACCCTACCCGTTCGAAATCGTGCTCATTTCCAACCAGTGCAAGCCGCAGGGCGCGGAGGCGACCCCCGCGCCTGTGAAGAGCGCCAACGGTCCGCGAGTGGCGCCGGACTACTTCCGCGACGAGGCCCTCGAACAGCAGATCGACGTGCTGATGATCCCCGGCGGCATCGGCACACGCACCCTGCTCAGCGACAAGCACCCCGTGGCCAGGCAGGAGCTCGTCGACTGGGTGCGGACGATGGACCAGCGCGTCGAGCTGATGACGTCCGTCTGCACCGGAGCCTCGGTGCTGGCCTTTTCCGGACTCCTCGACGGCAAGCCTGCCGCCACCAATCACGCAGCCTTTGCATGGGTGACCAGTCTCGGTCCCCGCGTTCTCTGGGACAACGTCTCCCGTTGGGTCGACGCGGGCCACTACGTCACCTCTGCGGGCGTTTCCGCCGGCACCGATATGGCCTTCTACCTGGTCAAGCGTCTCGCCGGCCGTGCCGTCGCCGAGGTGGCGGCGAAGGGCGCTGAATACGACTGGCACCGCGATCCCGAAGAGCCGATCTACTATCCGCAGCAGGCCGCGGTGCCGAGCACTTACGATTCAAGGTGACGCTCACCGGCTGTGCTTGTAGATCAGCTCGATGAGCTCGTCGTACATCCCCTCCGCCTCGGCCGGGCCGGTCTTGATGGCCTTGGTGGCGCAGTGCTTGAGGTGGTTTCTCATCAGCTCGCGGCCCACCGCTCGCAGGGCTTCCTGAACGGAGGAGATCTGGGTGAGGATGTCGGCGCAGTAACGATCGTCCTCGACCATCTTCTGGAGACCCCGCACCTGGCCTTCGATGCGACGCAGACGTTTCAGGTTGCGGTCCTTGATTCCGGGATCGACTCCCGCGGCCATGCGCTCGCCGGCTTCCATGTCGTTTCCTCCTAAGGACTTCATGCCAGCCGCGAGCGGCGGAGGCGGAGACTGTTGGTTACCACGCTGACGGAGCTCAGGGCCATCGCCGCGCTCGCGAGGATGGGGGAGAGCAACACGCCGAAGAGCGGATAGAGAACGCCCGCCGCGACCGGGATTCCGATCACGTTGTAGACGAAGGCCCAGAACAGGTTTTCTTTCATCGTCCGCATGGTTTGTCGCGAGAGGGCGATGGCCGTGGCCACGCCGCGCGGATCGCCGCGCATCAAGGTGACGTCGCTCGCTTCAATCGCAATGTCCGTCCCTGTTCCGATCGCAATCCCCACGTCAGCCTGGGCGAGGGCCGGCGCGTCGTTGATGCCGTCGCCCACCATGGCTACGACGGCGCCTTCTTTCTGGAGTCTCTTGACCTCGGCCATCTTGCCGTCCGGCAGGACCTCGGCCACCACGTGGTCGATCCCCGCCTGGCGCGCCACGGCTTCGGCCGTCCGCCGGTTGTCGCCCGTCAGAAGTACGACGTCGAGCCCCATCGTCCGCAGTTGCGCGATCGCCTCCCGTGCCGCGGACTTGATCGGATCGGCCACGGCCAGCAGCCCGGCGAGCGCGCCGTCGATGGCAACGTAGACGGGCGTCTTCCCCTCGCCCGCCAGCCGCTCCGCCTCCAGGACCAGGGGCGCCACGTCCGCTGCGTACTCGTCCATGAGCGTTTTGTTTCCTATGGCGACGAACGCGCCTTCGACGACGCCGACGGCGCCCAGGCCGGTGATGGACTGGAATCCTTCGATGTGGGCCAGCGTGAGCTTTCTCTCCTGCGCCCGGCGCACCAGGGCGTCGGCCAGCGGGTGCTCGGAGGAGGCCTCGAGCGAGGCCACGAGCCGCAGGAGCTCGTCCGCGCTACGCGGCGCGCTGGGAGCCGGCAGGACGTCGGTGACGGCCGGCACTCCCTCGGTGACAGTACCCGTCTTGTCCAGCACTACGGTGGTGACGTCGCCCGCCCGCTGGAGCGCCTCGCCCCCCTTGATGAGGATGCCGAGCTCGGCTCCCCGGCCGGTTGCCACCATCACGGCGGTGGGCACGGCGAGGCCCATGGCGCAGGGGCAGGCGATGATCAGCACGGCGACGGCCGCCGCGAAGCCGCGCACGGCTGGCGCGGAGTCCGCCGCCAGGAACCAGACGGCGAAAGTGACGAGGGCGAGCCCGATCACCGCCGGTACGAAGATGCCGCTGATCTGGTCGGCGAGTTTCTGGATGGGGGCCCGCGAGCTCTGGGCGTCGCGCATCAGCTTGACGATTTGCGCCAGGACGCTGTCCGCTCCCAACCGGGTGGCCCGGTAGCGGAAGGCGCCCGTGCGGTTGATGGTGCCGCCGATCACCCTGTCCCCGGGCGTCTTTTCAACCGGCATCGACTCGCCGGTGAGCATCGACTCGTCCACGGCACTGGCGCCCGAGACGACCTCGCCGTCGACGGGCAGCCGCTCGCCGGGCCGCACGATCACGATGTCGCCGCTCACCACCTGCTCGACCGGGACGTCCAACTCCCAGTCACTGCGCAGCACGCGCGCCGTTTGGGGCTGCAGGGCCACCAGCGAGCGCAGGGCCGCGGAAGTGCGACTCTTGGCCCGCGCTTCCAGGGCGTTTCCGGTAAGGATCAGGGCGATGATGATCACCACGGCCTCGTAGTAGACGTCCGGGGGAACTCCGCGGGAGAGGAAGAAACCGGGGGCGACCGTGGCGAGCACGGAGTAGAGGAACGCCGCGCCCGTGCCGACGGCGACCAGCGTGTTCATGTCCGTCGAACGATGGCGCAAAGCGGCCCAGGCCCGAACATAGAAATGCCGTCCGGCCAATGCCATCACGCTCGCGGTCAAGACGAGCAGGGACCAGGAGAGCACGGCTGGCGGAATGCGATAGAGCCACGGCGTCGCCGCGCGAAGTGCGGGCGTCATCGTCTCCATGGCCCAGCGCATGAATGGATCGCCGGCGGTGCCGTGGATGGCGTGGCCGTTGGCCACCATCAGCGGCATGGAGAGAATCATGGCGATCACGCCTGCGACGCCGCTCGCCAGAGCCTTTCGCCGCAGACTGCGGAATTCCTGCGCCTGCGAACGGTCGCGGGCCTCCTGCTCCGCAAAGGCGGTCTGTTCGGCCCGCGGCAGCTCGGCGCCGTAGCCGGTCTCGCGGATCGCCTCCACAAGCGCCTCGGGTTGGACGCGCGCCGGATCGTAGGTCACGGCCGCGCTCTTCATCATCAGGTTCACCGAGGCAGGCCGGCACCTCCGTCCTCTCCACCGCCAACAGCACCCCCCAAAGCGTCCTCTCCCTACTACAGCGCTAATACTAAGTAGTAAGCC